>JBDTTW010000096.1:0-7008 GCA_039930405.1 bacterium | reverse complement strand
GCGAAGAATTTCTCCTGGCAGTCGGAACAATCGAACCGCGCAAGAATTTGAATTTCCTGGTTACTGCGTTTGAGCAGTTCACGCGCGCGCGCCCGGACAGCAAATTAAAACTCGTGATCGCGGGCGGCCGTGGTTGGCTCACCAATCCGTTCTTTGAAAATATCCAAAAGTCTGCTGCGCGAGATCGTATCGTCATCACCGACTATCTTCATGACGCGGAACTGCGGGCACTCTATTCGTCGTGTCGCGCGTTTGTTTACCCTTCGCTTTACGAGGGCTTCGGTCTGCCGCCGCTGGAAGCGATGGCCTGCGGCGCGCCGGTGATTGCCAGCCGCATTCCCGCTCTGGTCGAAATCGCGAGCGAGGCAGCAAGTTTTTTTGAGCCGACTGAGGTCGCGGATCTCTTGGAAGCTATTTTGGCTTTGTTGGAAGATGCCAACGCGAGGAAAAAATTCTCGCTTGCCGGGCAAGCTCGGGCAGCAGAATTCTCCTGGCAGAAGGCGGCACACAGGACACTCGAGGTTTATAAGTTTGCCTTGCGCGAGTTCTCCGCGCGACGTTAAGTCTGAACGACACTCATCAGGAAGCCGTGAAGCAGCCGAAGAAAAACATCTTAAGCGACTTACTCGCTCGTCCTGCCTTGCTCATCTTTTTGTTGACCTGGTTTGTTTACGGGGCGGCGATCAACTCCAGTAACCTGACCGCGTTTGACCTGCAACAGATCGGCGTCGAGGCGATGGTCGAGCGCCATCACTTCTACCTGGAAGGGGCGGCGTCGCCGCAAATGACAACGAAGGGTGACGTGTTCAAATATGACGAGCACCTGTACGCCGCAAAGCAGCCAGGACAGTTTATGGCTGGGGCGGTTGTTTTCTTTGTGCTGCGCATTTTTGGTCTCAACTATCTAAAGAACTATCTGCTGACGTCCGCGCTCGTTGTCTTCTTCACTGCATCGCTGGTACTTGCTGCTTCCGCCGCCGCCTTCTTTAAACTTGCCCGCGCAATGTCCGCGGATCCCAATGACCTGTTATGGTCCGCCGGAGCTACGCTTGCCTACGCTTTTGCAACAACAATCTTTCCATATTCAGGAATCGCGCATCACGATGCGCTCGCTACCGGCTATCTGGTGATTGCTTTCTATTTTATTTTCCAACTATCGCGCCGAGAGGTTGAGGAGCGTACGTATCTTAAATCAGGTGCCGCGGGTTTGTTGTTGGGGCTGACAATTACGACCTCGATGTTACCGTTTTTCATGGTCCTTCTTTGCGTGATCTATTTTTTGTCCTTGCGGCGTTGGGGACTTTTACCAGTCTTTCTTATCGGTCTGCTCGCCGGATTGCTGCCGCTCTTCATCTTTGACTTTGTCAGTTTTGGCAATCCGTTTCGCCTGGCGAATGTCGCGGGCGCCGGCATGTTTGCCGACACCTTCTGGCAGTTCGCACCGAAGAATTTGGGCAACAAGCTGGTTTTTTATGCGCGCGCGCTGGGTTTTTATTTACCCGTGTTCGCTATTGGGCTGTTTGGATTGTCGTACTACCCGCGTGAGATCAAACGCAGCGCTGTGTTTCTGACGCTGATTGGAATGATGATCGTCCTGGCAGTATATATCTTAAATATTAAATCAGACGGTGACTGTCAGTTTGGTCCGCGCTACCTGTTACCGGCGATGCCCTTCGCGGGTCTCGGCATCATAGGTTTTAGCCGTCTTTCCCGTTCAGCCGAACGCCGGCTTGCTGCGGTCGTTGTGGTGCTGACCGGCGTTTACTCGTTTGTGGTTAATTTAGTTGGGGCGCTGCGCGGGGCAATGGGTTGTCTACATGGAGAAAATGCTTTCTGGAACCACGTCGCGGCGTTGGGCCAGGGTGAGAAGCTCGCTTATCCACTCGCGTGGTGGCTGCTCTTGCCGTTAATTATTTGTGGGACGCTGTTAATCACGACCATTGCCGAACGAATCCGCGCGAACAGGTCGACATTTCGAATCGTGAGCTGAACACAATCGAGTTCCTGATTACTTTACGCGGTAGAGATAGATCGTTTGACCAAAGACAGCTTCGGGTTGGTGGTTGCGGTACGCTGCGAAATAGTTTCGTTGCTGATCTTTTGTCTCGCCGCGAACCGCACTCGTTGTCACGGCCTGTAAGTCGGCGGGATAAGCTATCCTTCGCATCTCAGGGACGAGTTGTGCAAACCATCGCTTTAGTCTTTCAAGCGATAGAGGAAAATTGAGTTGCCGAATATCGCTTCCGGAGTGCGGGCGCGGTAGGTGGCGAGATAGTTAATGCGCTCTTCTTCGGAAACGAGTTTTCCTTGTTCATCAGCCGGAATGGCGATAGTCGAACCGTTGAGAAAACTAGCGCCGATCGCCACGTAACGAGTTTCGGGAATCACCCGGCCTGGTTTGGGAAACATTTCATGATAGCCAATACCATAGAACTGCAACGTCCCCCAACCCCCGGAAAGCGCGCCGCGCACCTCAGTTTCGCCATGCGCGTGTAGGTAATCCGCCAGGTCGCGCGCGTCATCGCCCCACTCTACGTTTGAATCCGACAGATACCACCAGTGCGGATGATTCGAGGCGAGCTGGTTCATGTAAGGAATGTAGTCGGGGTAGGCGCGCAGCATCTCAACGCTCATCCAGCCAAACATCAAAACGACGATTGCTACCATTAAGTTATAAGCATATTTAACGCGCAGCAAACGATCCACGAGTGCGCCGGCGGCAATGAAGAGAAACGAATAAGCGGGTAAAAAGTGTCTGATGCCAATATTGATCTTGCTCGACATCGACAGCGCCGCGTAAATGGCGAAAGGAATGATTAGCCAAAGAAAGCGCCAGTCTCTTTTCCACAATGCCCATAGCGACCAAGCCAGCGCAGCCAGCGAGAGAATTAGAAACGGTAACGATGTTTTGAGGGCGAAAGCGACGGGAAAGTAATACCACCAGCCGTTTCGGTTGTATTGACCTAACAACGACGTTGGATGCCCATCGCGATTGTGGAGCATTACGTTGTACTGGCCAAAGAGCCAGTAAGTGGGTACCACCTTTGAACCTACCTGAAAAAATGTCAGCCAATTGTTAAAGGAAGGTGCAGACATTGTTTGCACCCACTTAACGTCGGCAGCTTCGATCGGCGGACTGCGAAAGTAGTAAGCGGCGTTAACTACGAAGATCATGACGCAAACTATTATTCCGAGATGGAGTGCGATCCGTTTGCGACTTTCCTGCCAACCTGCCGCAAAGATGAAGCCGGCAATTGCCAGAGCAGCGAGCACGGGCCACAGCACAATCATGGAAAACTTTATGACCAGCGCTAACCCGGTTGCCAGTCCCAACAGCAACGCGCGCCGCAGCGTGCGGGCCTTCAGGTAATAGCGAAGCACAAAGAAGAAAAGTAGAAAGGCAAACGCCGCCGGCAAATCCGTGTGCACAATGCGTCCGTGTGCCAGTACTGTCGGCTCGAGCGTGTAGAGAGCGACGGCAAACGCTGCGGCACGCGCCCCAAATAAATCGCGCGCATAAACAAAAATTAGTATTCCAAGTCCCAGCGTTATTGGAATCATCATCGCGCGCGTCCAAAAGAAAATCGCTTCGGAGTTTTCTCTGTTATGCGGCCAAAACTGTTCCAGATACTTCCACGTTTCTTCCGCGAAGTTTCCGCTCACCTCGCCCGGCGTCGGCTGCGCTTCGTTTGGCTGGAGGAAGAGAAGCGGTAAAGCGGCCCACATCTTAACCAGCGGTGGGTGTTCGTTGTTGAGTTGGAACTTTCCCGCAACAAGGTGGTAGTATCCGGCCGGAATGTGAACGAGTTCATCATTGGTGAGGCTCTTGCTCGAGATCGCCGCGAAGAGGTTGGCGGCCATCACGATGAGCAGCGCCGCACAGACCGCTTCGCCTTTCCTGACGACAACCAGTCGCTTGAGAGCGGCGAACGCGTTGGCAAGGCTCGCTCCTAACGCCAGTTCGACCCGCTGTTTCTGCTTCAATGCGTCTTCCATTTAATTTTCGTTCAAAGGTAACGCCGAGTTGTGCAACGGCGATAGCTGTCTCGTTACTGCCGCTTATCTATTTCTTTCCGGCCACGCGCGGCAATCTGATTATCTCGCCCGACGACGGCGTCATTTTTAACATCCCGATCCGCGTTGCCGTCGCCAACATCATTCGCGCCGGACATCTGCCACTTTGGAATCCCTACGTTTTCGGCGGCATGCCATTGTTTGGAGCGGCGCAGGCCGGGGTGCTCTTTCCGCTGAACTGGTTTTACTTACTTTTCAGTATACCGGTCGCGACGAATTTGATGATGCTCTCGAGCTACGTGCTCGCGGCGCTGGGCGCATACCTGTATGCGCGGCGAACCGGAGCAAGCATCGCCGGCGCCGCGCTGACGAGTCTTGTTTGGCAATGGAGCGGCTTTCTCATTGGGCAAATCGGACACACCAATATACTGCACACTGCCGCGCTTTTGCCCTGGCTGCTGTGGCAGATCGACGGCTATGGCGCCACTGGCAAACGAAGTCGCGGCGTGCTGCTGGCTGTACTCGTTGCCCTACAAGTGTTCGCCGGTCATCAGCAAACACTTAGTTATGCGCTGCTGGTTTCAGCGGCTTACGCTGTAGTCAGGTGGCGCGGAAGTCGTTCCGCAACACCCGCGCGCGCCGCGTATCTCTGGGCGCTGGTTTTCATTGCAGCCGGACTGGCGCTGGCCGCGGTGCAGATTTTGCCCACGCTGGAGCTGCTGCGCAACAGCCTGCGCGCTGATGCTTCCTACGATTTCTTTACGTCGTTCAGTTTGCCGCGGCGTTTCCTGTGGACATTCTTCGCGCCGTACGTCATGGGCGGTGGTGACGGCCAATTGTTTCGCGCGCCTTATGTTGGGCCGGCGTTTTATGGCGAGTACGTCGGGTATGTTGGCGTGGCAGCGATTGCGTTGGCGGGTCTCGCGGTTGTGCTCAAGCGCGACGTGGTAACGAAATTTTGGACTTTGGTTGCAGTTGTTTGTTTCCTGCTTGCACTTGGTCGCTACGCGCCTTTCCACTTCTATCGCTTGATTTACTTCGTGCCGGTGCTCAATCTGTTTCGCGTGCCGGCGCGACACTTGATGGAAGTTGAGTTTGCGCTCGCCGTGCTCGCAGGTCGGGGATTAACTGCAATCACCGCAGCGCGCGATCGTGGCAAAACGATGCGCTGGGCGCTCATGACTGGCGTCGTTGTATTTGCCTTGACGTGTCTGGCCATAACGGTGGGACGCCCCGCAGATTTCCACCTGGGCCGTACTGCACCGGTGTCCATCTTAAGAGCGCCTGAGTTGTTCCTGCCGCTGGTGATCGCAGCGCTTAGCGTCAGCGCGCTGTGTTTTGTTGCGAGCCAACCCCGACGTACCAGAGTGTTATTACTGCTGCTGGTGGCCGCAGTCGATTTGGTCGTTTGGGGACAATCTACTGGCTGGCGTTTATCCAGTCCGACGCCGCAGCTGGCAGTCTGGACCGAGCCTGTGACCGTGCCACTGTTGCGCGCGCACGCTGGCGGCGACAAAAATCCCTATCGCATTTTGACCGAGGACCAACCATTCGATCCGGCAGTTGGATTGGGTCCGTCAACGCCGGGGCGCGCTTGGGAAGTGTTGCTTCAGCCTGACATTTACATGATGCATGGGGTCGAAAACGCTGCTGGTTATGATGGCTTTGGGATGGCCCGTTACAGTCACCTGGCCGGCGACATGAAGTTTTGGGGTGAACTCACCGACGCTACACGCACCCTGGGCAATGACAGTCGCGAACTGGATTTACTGAACGTACGTTATTTGCTCGCACGGTCCGCCTTCACTTCACCCCCTACGTCCAACTCGGAACCGCCTGACGGAAGCGACCCGGCAAACAACATGACAAACGGGACCGCTGACTTTCCTGTCGCCACGGAGGTCTATGGCGGCCAGCAATTTGGTGCAGAAGAATTGGACCTCCCGACTCTCACTTCCGGACAGCGCCTGCTGTTCAGTATCCCGCCCACCCGCGTGGATCGCATAGCTTTGCTTACAAACCTTGCATGGTCCGAGGCTGTGCCCAATGGCACGGTGGTGGCGCACCTCCGCTTGAAGAGGGAAGATGGAAAGAAGTTGAATTTGGAACTGCGCGCCGGCGAACACACGTCCGAATGGGCCTATGACCGTAGCGACACACGATCACGAATAAAGCATCAGCGCGCACCGTTGGGAACCAGTTATGAAGTGGAAGATCCGCAAGGAAAATACGAAGCACACACTTACGCCGCTTCTTTGCCCTTGTCCGCAGCTGCCGTCGTTACCGGTGGAGAGTTGACGGTGGCGCGCGTGCCGGCCGCGCCGGAATTAATATTAAGCGTACATCGCATTGCGCTTGCGGATGCTGACCGAACATTTCCGGTGCGCCGGCAATGGGTAAAGAAAGAGCTGGCGCTGAACGCAGAAAAACAGCCAGCCGCTGCCAGCAAAACTGAACAAAAACCAGCTCAGCCCGAACTGGTCCAGGCGAACCAACGCTGGCAACCTATTGGGCAAGTCGAGAACGTCGCCGTCTTTGAGAACACGCGCGTGTTGCCGCGGGCCTGGCTGGCGACGGAGGAACTGGTCGCGACAGGAGAAACTCAAATTGACATCACCCGCTCTGGTAAAACTCCGGCTGGCGAAAGCTGGAACCCGTTACAGACAGCTTTAGTGGAATCTCCCACCGGCATTCAATTCAGAAAAACCAGCGAGTCGCCCGGGCACGCAGAAATCACTACGCTCGATCCCAACAAAGTGGAAGTGAAGACCGAAGCGAGCGGCCCGGCGTTGTTGGTGCTGAGCGCGAACCACTACCCCGGCTGGCGCGCTTATGTTGACGGACAGTCTGCTGACACGATGCGCGTAAACTACAACCTGCGCGGCGTTGCTGTCCCTGCCGGCGCTCATTTAGTTACGTTTGTCTATTGGCCAAAGTCGGTGCTGATTGGGTTGATGATTTCGCTGTTGACGTTAGTTGCGCTTCTTTGGTGGT
>JBDTTW010000095.1:0-6392 GCA_039930405.1 bacterium | reverse complement strand
TTCGTCATTTGACATCGATCATTTATAGCGGCGGATTCAAGTTAGCAGTCCGACCCAATGCAGAACTGCGAGCGGTAGCGAGCGGATGCTACGGTCGGCAACTAGGGAAGCATTTGCGCGGCGGCTTTAAACATTGAATGCTAGCATCCGGTCGCTACCGCTCGCGGTTCTGCATTCGGTTGCACTTGAATCCGTCAATAACAAATGATCGATGTCAAATGATGAATGAACGATCTTCCTCCCTGCGCCTGTCCTCAAAACCACTAGCGTGCCAGCCTGCTCTTCCTGCTAAGATAACGCCTTATGAATCGTTGTGCCTGGGCCACTACAGATCTTTCCATCGCCTATCACGATATTGAATGGGGCGTGCCTGTTCATGACGACCGCACGCTTTTTGAGTTTCTTATTCTTGAAGGCGCGCAAGCCGGGCTTAGCTGGGAAATCATTTTGCGCAAGCGCGACAACTACCGGGTTGCTTTCGATCGGTTCGATGCCGCGAAGATTGCGAAATACAACGACAAAAAAGTTGCCCAACTACTCGAAAACGCGGGTATCATTCGCAACCGTTTGAAGATCGCCGCCGCGATCCAAAACGCGCGCCTGTTTCTTGCAGTGCAAAAGGAATTCGGCAGCTTCGACGCTTACATCTGGCAGTTTGTTGGCGGAAAAGCAAAGAAACGAAAGCGCGGCGCAGCCATAGTGGCAACTGCTGCCGAGTCAGATGCGCTGAGCAAAGATCTTTCAAAGCGCGGTTTCAAGTTTGTAGGTTCAACTATCTGCTACGCCTTTATGCAGGCTGTGGGAATGGTCAACGATCACAACCTAACCTGCTTTCGTTATCGCGAAATTGGCTAAAAGGAGCAAAGCATGATCAGAGTTGTGAGTGCTGTCAGCCTCTTGATTATGGTGGCCTTTCTGCTTTCCTGTCAGACCTACTCGACCGGTTTGCAGCAGAGCATGTCGCGCACTGGTGAGACGACAGCCGCCGCTTCGCTCAAAACGGTTGCCACTGCGCAGCAGACTCATTCGGTCAGCAACGGCGGCGGCTACGGCAGTTTTCAACAGCTTTTCGAGGGTAGTTATCTTGATGAGCGCTTCAATTCCCGCACACCTCAGATAGGAGACTACGTCTTCACGATGGAGGCGAGCGCAAACTCTTATCGCATCAACGCGGATCCGGTGCATACCGGCGAGCAAGCCGGCCGGCACCTCTACCTGGACTCGAGTTCCCCGCTAATTCGCGTCAACCCGACGCAGCCGGCGACGGACAAGGACCCGCAGATGCAACCTTAGAATCTGTTCGCGCGATCTAATTCAAGGAATGATTTCCTGCCCGGCGGCGTCGCGCCGAAGTTGATCGATGATGGACCGAATGGCGGGTGCGAGGCTACCGTTAGGCGCTAACTGCAAATATGTTTCATACGCGGCGACTGCATCTTTGTAGTTTTGCTGTTTCTCATACGCCGCTCCCAGCAATTGATAAATCACCGGTTCCGAATCTGAAAGTTGATCGAGTGCTTTGCGATACTCAACAACCGCTTCCGCATACTGTCCTCGGTCTTCAAACACGCGCGCTAATCCGACGTGCGCCTCTGGCTGAAAGCCCTTCGCTTCCCTAATCGAGCGGCGAAACGAGTTGATGGCTGCTTCAATGAAAGCGGCCTCGCGATTGAGACGCCCTTCGACAGCTGAAGCTTCCGCGTAAACCGGACGGCCGCGGCGCGCCGCATCGATTTCGCCTAACCCTTTCTGATACTCATTCAGATCGAGCAGGATGCGCGCGAGGCCGACGTGGGCGGCAGGGAACGAGGGTCGAATCTTTAGCGCTTCGTTATAAAAATCTTCGGCCTTGCGGCGCGACGGGTCGTCTTTGGCCTGCTCTCGTGCCGCCTCCGCTTGCTGAAAAAGCAACTCGGCTTGATCACTCGTCGGCAACAACTTCAGCGATACACTTCTTTTTCCCGGGAGCAGGCGAGTGCTGGTTTCCTTGAAACCGGTTGCTCGGACACGCAACGTGTGACCAGCTGGGGAAACTTTCTTTATTTCAAGTTTGCCGGCAGCGTCCGTTTGGCCGCGGCGAATTTCATCGATCCAAACAATCGCGTTGGGTTCGGTGGTGATGGTGAGCGATGAAACTGGCGTGACCGCCGCGACGCGTCTGGCAGGGTTGCGCTGCTGCGCATTTACTTCGAAGAGAGAGCCGCACAGCGAGGCAAGCACAAACCCAGCGATAGCCAAATAAAATGGGCTGGCACTAGCCCCGCCCCGATTATCCGTCTTCAGTGTCCTTAGCTCTGTCTCAAAGGTTATGGCCACGTTAGCTTCGGCTTCGCCGCTTGCTGTGCGGCGGTGGCTGTGCCCCGCCGATACCATCGGATCATCCTCCGGGGCTGTGCCCCCGTCGGAGCGCTTGCGAATGCTTTGGGCCAAGGCCCACCCAGGGGCATAGCCCAAAAATCTAAAGGACTTTGTGCGGCGGGGCGTAGCCACCGCCTCACCTCCGGCGGCAAAGCCGAAGAGCATGGTAACTTTCTTGGCCAAGCTAATACTCTAACTTCACGAACTCTTTATTCTTCGTGCGCGTCGCTAGTATCGCGGCTCTTATGCACGTCGGAATCCTGGGGCTCAGCTGGAACGGCACCAGTTCCCGGTCGTTCCGTTACCGCGCGCTTGCCGACTTCCGGACGAAACTTTCCGTTAACGTCATAAAGCCGCTCGTATTGCAAACGGTTGCGCACCACGCCCTGCACATAACCGCGCGTCTCTTTGAATGGCACGGCCTCGTCCCATTCATCTATGTCGGCGGGCAAGGAAGTCTTCCATTGGACCACCCGCTGAGGTCCGGCGTTATAAGCAGCGGCCACATACTCAATGCGCCCAAACTTATCTATCTGATCGCGCAGATAGGCGGTGCCTAGTTGAATATTCAAGCGCGGTTCGTAAAGCGACTCCTCGGTGATTGAGCGGTCTGTTCCATACTTTTTGGCGGTCAAAACCGCAGTTGGTATCAGGAGCTGCATCAATCCATATGCTCTTGCTGACGAGCGTGCGCGAGGGTTAAAAACCGTTTCCTGGCGAATCAACCCGGCTACCTGGAATGGATCAAGATTGCGCGCGCGCGACTCTTGCACAATGATGTCCCAGTAAGCGAGCGGATAGAAAACGTCCCACTGCTCGCGCGTCATCTCCTCAGGTTTCATTTGCGAGTAATCCGGGAAACTCTTCTTCAGTACGTTCAACCCGCGCACGTTGTCTTCCTGCGCTCGATAGACCTGTGCAATAGCGAGATTCACCTTGGGACTATTTGGCATCGGCGCAGAGATTGCGTTTAACTCCTCGAGTGCCCAGTCATCGAGCCCGGCAGTCGTAAGTTCCGAGGCTTTTGCGATTACCTTCTCTTCGTTTGGCCCCGCAGTTTCTTCGGCAACTGTAACTGTTTGCAAGTTGGCAATCGCGCGGCCCACCACTGTATCCGCAGGAAACGTTTTCACCGGAATCGTTCCGACACCGGCGCGAAGCATCGCGTCCAAACGCTGCTTGGCCAGATAGCCATACCAGTTGGCGTCATAGCGTCCCTGCATCGCCTGGTAAAGCGCGCGCGCTTCGGCCAGCTTGCCCGCGCGTTCAGAATCGCGTGCCGCCCAATAGCCGGCGCGGCCGCGATTGTCAGTGTTTTTGTCGGCGTAGTAAGCGAGATGTTCGGTTAACTGTTTTGAAGACTCGGAAAAGTTCCTGGCGTCGTGCGCCATCCAGGCGAGATCAAACTGAGCCTGCGCGACTTCAATTGAGCTTTGATAAGAACTGACCGCCGTGCGCAGAAAATACGAAGCATCGGCGTCGTTCCTGGCGTCTTCAGCAATCTGGCCGACGGCAACCAGGGCGCGCGGTGTGAACGCACTGGTCGCAAAACTGCGCTGCAGCTGCTGGGTTGTTGCGCGTGCCTGGTCCCATTGACGCGCGCGCGCATAAGTTTGCGCCAGATTGTAAAGCGCCTCGGCGCGGGTCTCGCCCGCCGAAGTTGGCACACTATTCAACGCGCTGATCGCGTCCGCAGTTTTCCTGGCCGTTGACGCCGCGATACCCCGACGCAATTGCGCTTCTGAATTGCTGGCGCCGGGAAACTTTGCAAACGCGTCCGCGTAGGCTTGGGTTGCTTCAGCGAATCGCTTAGCCGCGTAGAGTTTGTCAGCGCGAGTAATCGCTTCTCCCTGGGTCGCCGGTGTCAGCGATGAAGCGTATCGCTGAATTGAGGTAGCAGCCTCCGCACTCTCGCTGGAAGCCGGCGCAAAGAAATAGATGCGCCGGTAAGCCGCTACAGCCTGGGTGCTATCGCCAACCTGGGCACGTGCTTTTGCTATCAACAACAGCGCCGCAGCGTCATCCTTCGCCACCAAGTCTCTTAATAATGCCGGAACTGCCGCACCGTCTCCCGACTGGGAGGCAATGCTCGCCGCCCGTAATGCGGCTTCTCGGGCACGAAACGAACCTGGGTAATCACGCAACAATTGCTCATAGCTGGCGCGCGCTTCAGCCTTGTTACCAGCTTGTTCCAGCGCATCGGCGCGCATGAAGAGTGCGTAGTCGCCAAGCGAACTGTAATCACGCACAACGCTGGTGTTAAGTAACTCCGCAGCGCCGGCGAAATCTTTTCTGCCGATTCTGATGCGCGCGCGCACGAGACGAGCTAGCGCCGCCGCCTTGCTGCGCGGAAACTGCGATTCGATTCGCGCCACGACGTCTTCCGACGGCAACACGCCGCCACGCGTCATTGCGCGCAAATTGTCGAGTGCTTTTGCTTCAGCGGGTGTTTGCGGGCGCGTCAGGCAACTGGCAGTCATGAATGACGGCAGCGACGCACCAATAACAATGGCGAGGCCAACGATGATGAGAAAAAACCGATGCTTACTTATCTTTGAAAACACAATGCCCCCGGACAACCGGTTTCGAGTTCCGAGTTTCGAGTCCCGGGTTTTAGCGCTGATAGTTGGTCCCCGAGACTTGAAACTTAAAACTCACAACTCGAAACTGGAAACTCGAAACTCGAAACTCGAAACTCGAAACTCGACCCTGCAGTTTAGTTGCTACCTATGCTGAAACCGTTGTTCCCGGATACGAGTTGCCAAGCTTGGCGGCATCGCCCTCAGCCAGCGTATTCACCAGCTCGTGGTGAAAGTAATCGTAACGCTGGGCCACTTCAGGCTTGACCCGCTTGTCGTACATTTCGCGCGAGCGCTCAATGTCATCACGCAGCCGGTCGTACAAATCGTGGCGCGAGCGCCCTTCAGTAACCTGACTCTCTTTATAGAGTTTGATTTCGGAAACCAACAAGCGAGCAAACCGTCGTGCGTCCGTATGAAAGCGCCGCTCTTCATCGTCGGAAACTTCGATCGGCAACTCGACATCAGCGCCATACCGACGGCGCGGAGCTTCTGCCGGCGGCGCGCTTTCAGCAACAACCGGTGGCGATGTGTGCGCAAACGGATCAGAAATCGGATCCAGCGCCGGTGTTGACTCAACTTGAACCGGTGCCTGCGGCTCGGGCTCAGCCGCAATTGGTTCCGGCTCAACCGCGATCGGTGCAGTTTCCGTAAAAGTCGGCGCGCTCTCTTCGACGACCGGCGTGAGCTCGTCATACTCGACTGTTGGTGCGTAACCCGGCGTCCCGCCCACCTCGGCTGCGGGTTCCTCGACGCGTGCTGTTTCTGCTGGTTGCGTTGCCGCTCCCGAGCGGGCCACTAACAGTTCAACTGCCATGCCCGCCACCCGAACGAGCGTTTCTATAGCTTCAAGGTTGATCGCTTCAGAATCGAGATCGCCCGAGTCAGCATACAAAACGGCCACGCTGCGATTGCCAACTCTCAGCGGCACAGCCACGATACGCGTCGGTGGTTCTTCGCCGAGGTGATTCACGATCAAATGATCGTCTGAGTGCGAGCCAGGTCCGCCGCTCCAGGTTTCTCCCGAACGCGACGCGCCGCCGACCGTCGTGTCGGCACTCAAGGCAAATTTGATCTGCTGCACTGCCTGGTCGCCGACCGTTCCCTGCAAACCGCGCGCGCGCCAGCCAATTCCCTGATCGCCTTTGACCACAAAGAAAGCCACGCGCGGTGCAAAGGCAGCAGCGCGATTCACCAGGACTTTCAGAATCTCTGCCTGCGATTGTTGTTCGTCGATTTCGGAGATGGCGGCTTTGATGATCGCTACGTCGCTTGACGCTTTAACGCGCGACGATTCCGAAGCGGCGAGGTCTATGCCTTCTTCATGTGCTGCTCGCAGATGTTCAACGATAGAGGCGCCGACGGCTCCGTCCAGTTGGACCTCGCCCTGGCGATCCAACAGCTGGCTGAGCGATTCGTTCAGTTGGCTCTGAAGCGCAGCGATCTCCTGCTTGA
>JBDTTW010000094.1:0-2314 GCA_039930405.1 bacterium | reverse complement strand
GGTAGAACACGAGCACGGTCGGCTTGCTGCCGCGCGCAGAGGAAAGCGTGATCTTTTGGTTATGGTGGCTTTGCAGCGTAAAGTCAGGAGCGAGTTCCCCAACCTCCAGGGCAGAGTCACGCGGCTTAAGTTGATCGCCGCCCGCTAGGTTCGAGTTGAGTTTTGTGCCACAGGAAATAGTGAGCAGGAGAAACGCAATTGCTCCGGCGCTTTTGATATTCATACGGTTCTTAGGGGAGTTCACGCGTTAAAATTACCAATCTTCGGGGTATTCGCGAAATAGAAAATGACAGAGGGCTATTCCGTTTCAGGTTAATACAGAATTCGAGGGCGAGCAACCCCTTGCCCCTGAACTCGCTTGACCCTCCTCCAACCTACCCGCGCATCAGTTCCGCGGCCACTTCATTCGCGCCGAAGATTTTCCGCAGCACCTCAAGCATCGCGCGCGCGTCCACCGAAATCGAGCGGTTGATCGATTCGTCGTATTCAAAGTCACCAACAATCGATTGGATGTTGCCGTCAAAGATCAACCCCACCAGCTCGCGGTTCTCGTTAATTGTCGGCGAGCCGCTGTTGCCGCCCGTGATGTCGTTGGTAGAAACGAAATTGAACGGCGTGCGCAGGTTCACAAACTTCCGCTTTGCATTCCAGCGCGGCGGCAGGTTGTAGGGAAACGCGTGATGGAATTGATTTGAACGCGCATACAGTCCACCCAGCGTCGTGAATGGCGCCACGAACTTTCCGTTTTCGCGATAGCCTTTCACCGCGCCATACGACAAACGCAGCGTGAAGGTCGCGTCGGGATAAAGCTTAGTTCCCTGCTGCTCAAACAACGCGCGGGCGATCTTCGCATAATTGGCGCGCTCGACGGCCACGACTTCTTCTTCATAACGCTTGCGCACCACTCGTGCTTCCTTGTCCACGCTTTGGGCCAGCTCAATCATTGGATCGTGGGAATCTTCAATCGCTTTTTTGCCGCCCGCGGCCAGCTGACGCCGATAGGCAACGTCCTTGAGTTTGGTGCCGTCGATCAATTCAGCGGCACGCGCTTCGGGAGTCTTGCCCTTTAGCACCTTCTTCGCCATGTCGCTGGTTGGGCCATACTCTTTCTGCAAAAACGCGAGCGAGCTGGCCAGCTTTATCTTCTCAAGGTCCTCATAGAGCGGCGGCGTTGCGTACAAATTGCCCTCGAGCCCGGCACGTCGCGCGTCCGTGTATTCAGGCAGGCGCTTGTTGTTCGGCTTCTCGCTTTCTTCGGCTAGCCGAAAGAGGGTGCGCGCATAACTGTAGAGCGGCGTGTAGAAGCCCGCGCTCGCATCCAGGAAGCGGCGATCTCGCTCGTAACTCGCGAGGTCCTTACGGCCTTTGCCGATTGCCTCCCAGGCGCTGCCGTATTCCTGCTGCTTTTTCGCATCGGCAGCGAAGGAGTTTCTCAGCGCCTGCTCGGCTTTGCGCTTCTTGGCCATAACGCTTGGGTCACTCAAGCCCCGGATTTGGCCTTTGTAAACCTTAATTGAGTTTTCAACGCTGTTGAGTTCGTTTTCCGCGCGACGGTTCTGCTCTTCGCCCTGGGCCATGTACGCCTTCAGCGCCACCTGGCGAGATTGCAGCATGCGCAGTACCAGCGGGATCGAAGTGTCGCGCAGCGATTCGAGGTGGCCGACCGTGTCGAGCCGCGAAGTAGAACCCGGATGCCCGGTAACGAAAACCAGCTCGCCATCGCGCACGCCGGTTTTGGACCACTTGAAGTAGTTTTCAACTTTCAGCGGCTGATCGTTTTCGTAAACTCGCACCAGCGCCATGTCGATATTGAAGCGCGGGAAATTGAAGTTGTCGGGATCGCCGCCAAAGAACGCAGCTTGAAACTCCGGCACAAATACAACGCGAATGTCGGTGTAACGCTTATAGCGATACAGGTTGTACTGGCCGCCCTGGTAAAGCGTGACCACGTCGCTGCGCAAACCGGTTGCCTGATTCGATTCCGCCTCGATTGCACGAATCGTAGCGCCCCGCGCGGCGTTTGCCTCGGGTGCTGACATGTCGGTTTTGACTGCGGCGTTGACGCGGTCGGTGACGTCCTCGATGCTCATCAACACGTCGATGAAGAGGTCGGTCGCTTTTAACTCGTCTGCCTGCTTGTGCGCGACGAAACCTTCTTTCGCGTAATCCTTTTCCGCCGTGCTGGCGTCGCCGATCGCCTTTTCGACGATGTGATAGTTAGTCAGCACCAAACCAGTTGGTGAGACAAAGGAGCCTGAGCCATTAGGAAAGCGAACAGAAGCCAGCTGCACTTTGCGCAGCCATTCGTCAGTAA
>JBDTTW010000093.1:0-2576 GCA_039930405.1 bacterium | reverse complement strand
AAGACCGACACATAAATTTCAAGCTGATGCGCCAGTACATCCTGGACCATCAGGACGGATCCGTGCCGCCCCCGGCAGCAGGTGGGTTTTACTCGATCCAACCGCGCGCGACCGGCGTCGAGAAATCCAAAAAGTACTGGCGGTCGCTGGACGAGTTGGCAGAGACGCCTGAGTTTCGCGAACTTGTCGCCCGTGAGTTTCCGCACGCCGCAGAAGAATGGAACGATCCGTTCGAACGCCGCACGTTCTTGAAGCTAATGGGCGCGTCGCTATCGCTTGCCGGTCTCAGCGGCTGTGCGTTTCAGGCTCCGGAAAAAATTGTTCCTTATGTTAACCAGCCTGAAGAAGAGGTGCCCGGCAAGGCGTTGTTCTTCGCGACCGCTTCGTCGTTAGGTGGAATCGCTACGCCCCTGCTCGCGCGCAGCAACGAAGGCCGGCCGACAAAAGTAGAAGGCAATCCCGATCATCCAAACAGTCGCAACAGCGACCCGCAGGATCGCGGTTCAAGCGCCACTGACATTTTTGCGCAGGCTTCTATTCTTGGTCTTTACGATCCCGATCGTTCGCAGACGCCGCTCTACCGCGACGAAGCGCGCACCTGGTCCACCTTTGTCGGCGAGATTCGTACCGCGCTCGATGAACAACGACCTAAGCAGGGCGTCGGCATACGCTTTCTGACTGAGACCGTGACGTCGCCCAGCCTGGCCGCGCAGTTCAAAGGAATTCTGACTGAGTTTCCCAGGCGAAGTGGCATCAATACGAACCGGCGAACAATGACAACGCGCGCGCCGGTGCGATTATGGCTTTCGGTCAGCCGGTCAACACAATCTACGACTTCAGCAAAGCTGATCGCATTCTTTCGCTGGATGCAGATTTTCTTTCGGCACAACCAGGGACGCTGAAGTACGCGCGCGACTTTGCCGCGCGTCGCCGCGTCAGCGAAGGCCAGAAAGAAATCAATCGTCTTTACGTGATCGAAACCACACCGACGGCTACCGGCGCGAGCGCCGATCATCGCTGGTCGGTTAAGCCCAGCGAGATGGAGAGTATCGCGCGAGCAATAGCAAATACCGCGCGACCAGCCGACAGTTTTGCCGATTGGGTTAATGCGATTTCGCGTGATTTTCAGCAACATAAGGGCGCCTCAATTGTGATGGCGGGAAAAGAACAACCACCTACCATTCACGCGTTTGCACATGCTGCCAATGAGCTATTAGGAAATATTGGCAAAACGGTTTTCTATACGGATCCAATAGAAGCCAATCCGGTGGACCAGCGACAGTCGTTGCAGGAATTAATTAATGACATCGACGGCGGTCGGGTTGAGTTATTGGTGATCGTCGGCGGCAATCCGGCTTACAACACGCCGGCGGATTTGAAGCTCAACCAGGACCGCATGTTCAAGACGAAACTGCGCGTGCACCTGAGCCAGTATCGCGATGAAACTTCCGAGCTTTGTCATTGGCAACTTCCTGAGACGCATTACCTGGAAGCGTGGAGTGACGCGCGCTCTTACGACGGCACAGTCACAATCGTGCAGCCGTTGATTGAACCGCTCTATCAAAACAAGAGCGCGCATGAATTGTTAGCTGTCTTCACTGCCAAGTATGATCAAAAGCCGTACGACATTATTCGGGAGTACTGGCAAACGGCAAGTAAACAGCAAGCAGCAAACAGCAAACAGCCAGCAGTAGCTAATCAGCGTTCGGAAGGCGCCAATCAGCAGTCCTCAATCAGCAATCCGCAATCGGCTGACTTCGAATCGTGGTGGCGCAAATGCGTCCACGACGGCTTTATCCCAGGATCCGCGCTGCCAACGAAGAGTGTTTCGACTGGGAGTGGAAATTCCGCGCCGCCGAATGCGGGCGGGACGCCCGCGGTCCCAGTAAACACGGGCCAGGCCCAGGCGGGCGACGGCTTTGAGATAATCTTTCGCACCGATCCAACAATTTACGACGGCCGTTTCGCAAACAACGGCTGGTTGCAGGAACTTCCCAAGCCGCTCACCAAACTGACCTGGGACAACGCCGCGCTGGTTAGTCCCAACACCGCGAAACAACTCGGTCTGGAAAAAACCAATGGCAAAAAGGGCCGCGAGGCCTGGGTCGATACGCTGAAGATTTCCTACCAGGGCCGCACGATCAGCGACAAGGTGCCCGCCTACATCATGCCGGGCCAACCCGATGGCGTCATCACGCTGCATCTGGGTTATGGCCGCAAGCGCGCCGGTCGCGTTGGCAACGGTATCGGCTTTAATACGTATGAAATTCGCACCGCCGACGCACCGTGGTCGGGCGCAGGCGCGCAAGTTGAAAAAGGGCCGGGCGAGTATGTGCTTGCTCTGACTCAACAACACTTCAACATGGAGGATCCGAATTTCAGCAAAGAGCCGCGCGACATCTATCGCCAACAAACCCTGGAACAGTATCTCCACGGTGAGCATAAAGAACACGAGTCGGAAGAACCGGCGAAAGACGACACGCTTTACGACCCCTCGCTTTACGACTATCAAAATCAGGGGAACGGTTTGAACTACGCCTGGGGCATGGCGATCGATTTGAACAACTGCATCGGTT
>JBDTTW010000092.1:0-4075 GCA_039930405.1 bacterium | reverse complement strand
AGCAACCACTTGAGACGGAGGATTCACCAACCGTCTCTCTTGCCCCACAATATACATCGCAACATGTATGCCGTGCAAGAAAGTTATCGAAGAGAAAGTGGGCGGTGTTGATTTGCAGAGAATCCGATAATTCTTAGGAAAATGGACAAAAACGCGACCCGAGTTCTGTCTCGCGAGAGTGTAAATGTTGCAGGGTTTGCGAGTAAAATTTGTACGATCAAACGGGCGCAAGTTAACCCAGAGTTTCTTTGATTACAGCGGTCAACCGGCCCGCAAAAACTTCAATTTGCGACTGGCTCTCGCCTTCAATCATCACGCGTGCCAACGATTCCGTGCCGGAGTAGCGCAACAGCAAACGTCCGCGCCCGCCGAGTTCGTTTTCTATCTCGCCGGCGACTCTATTGATTGAGTCGAACTGAGCGAACGGACGTTTTTCCGTCACCTTTACGTTAACCAGAACTTGCGGAAACACTTCAAAGCCCTCGGTCAGTTGATGTAAAGACTTCATTTCATCGACCACGACGCGCAGCAGGGAAATGGTGGTGATCATTCCATCACCCGCGAGACTTAGCTTGGGCAGGATGATATGTCCCGACTGTTCGCCACCCAACGTGGCTCCACTTCGCAATAGTTCATCCAGAACATATTTATCGCCCACGTCTGTGCGGACCAAGGTCAAACCGCGCGATTTCAACGCCAGCTCCAAACCAACGTTACTCATCACGGTGGCGACGACAGTTTTATGAGTTAGTTCATTACGCGCGTGTAAATATTTTGCCAGGACCCACAAGCTCCCGTCACCGTTAACGAGCTGGCCTTTTGCATCAACGAAAAGCGAACGATCGGCATCGCCGTCAAAAGCCACCCCCAAATCGGCGCGCTGATTTACCACTTCGGATTGCAACTGCTCCGTATGAAGCGATCCACAGTTCAAGTTTATGTTGTGCCCATCCGGCGCGTTGTTGATGGCGACCACAGTCGCGCCAAGTCTTTCGAGCAGAGCCGGCGCGAGCGCGGAAGCCGCCCCGTTGGCACAGTCAACTACCAGTGTGATTCCTGCGAGCGAAAGGCCGCGACCAATTTCGTTTGCGAGGTAGTCGAGATAACGTGACTGCAAGAGCGCAGTATCATTTGCATTGGTAGCGGGTTGCGTTGACTCGGAGACTTTATTGCCCTTGGCGCCCATTTCTGTTTGGGCAAAAATATCTCTCTCGATCAGTTGCTCAGTCTCTTCGTCCAGTTTCTTACCGCCGGGTGCAAATATTTTCAGACCATTGTCCTGGTAGGGATTGTGTGAAGCGCTGATCACAACACCGGCGTCGGCTGAAAGTGAACGGGCCAGATAGGCCACCCCGGGCGTAGTAATCACACCTCCCGAGTGCATGTCGGCCCCCGCCGCTGTAGCGCCACGAGCAAGTGCTTGCTCCAGCCACAGCCCCGACTCGCGCGTGTCACGTCCGACGATAATCAATGGTGCGCGGCCGAGTTTTTCTCGTAGGTGATTTGCCAGCGACCAGCCCACAATTTCAAAGGTGGCAGCATCGAGCGGGAACGTTCCGGCTTCGCCGCGCATGCCGTCAGTTCCGAATAGTTTTTTCATTAGTTGCTATTGAAAGGAATGAGACTAATTGCTGAGCGGCGCAGCGAACTGGGCCACGAAAGGTTTTCGGATGTGTTGAGAAACGTGAGATGAGCGTCGCCGCGTTTTTTCTCGACGATCTCTACACGGATGTCGACCGTCGGATCGAGCACGTCAACTCTCGGGTCGGGAATATTTATCGCGACGTTTAAGAGGGTGAAGCTCTCTTTCTTTTCGTCCAGCCAGACTGTTTCGGTCATCGCCTGGTGCAGTGCGTTTACACGATCTGCCGGTCCGCGCAGCCGAACTCTAGCCGGGCTGGCGGTGACGCTGCCGACTTCATACCCTTCCGGCAAGGTCCCCTCAAACTTAACCTCCACTTGAAGCTGCGTTTCGACTCTTGGCTCAAGCCGGATTGGAATTGTTGCTGGATGAAAGCCCTGAAGGGTGACGCCTTCGGGCAACTCCATCTGAACGCGATCCCGCGAGAGGCGCACGATTCGCTCCCCCGGCTTCTGATCGCTGATGTCCACGGTGGCGACCAGGTCGCGTGGGCGAATCTGATCAAGTTTGACTGGGCTCCCTGTCAAAACGACTTCGATCGTGGGCGGCAGTTCGTTGCTAATTTCCAAACCTTCGTGTCTCAGGAAATTTAGCTGCACGCCAGGCACGCGCAGCGTCACCGGCTTGTTCTGGCCCGTTACAGCCAGCCAAAGCGCCAGCGTGATGACCAACGCCAACAGCTTCAGACCCCAGTCCTCAAGAAACATCTTGCGCAAACCTTTCTCAAAGGCCGACGGTTTTCTTGGGATCGGAGTTACTTCGAGTTCGTCGTCAATGTCCTGAAAAGGCATAAGCGGCTTTCAGCTTGCGAAGTTGGAAACGCAAATCTGCGGATCTGTTCAGCCAGGAAATCAAACTAAAGGTACTTCTTCAGTTTCAGAATCCGCGCTGGGCGATTTGTTCGAGTCGCGCACCTTCTCGCGTTTCGGCGAGATTTCCAGCGCCTGCGAAATGGCCGCGCGCAGTTTTGGCGCATCCAGACCGCGCTTGATTTCGCCGTGCTGTACGATCGAAATCAGACCCGACTCTTCTGAAACGACCACGGCGACAGCATCCGTATCTTCCGTTACGCCGAGCGCAGCGCGATGTCGCGTGCCCAGGTCGCGCGAAAGACGCGGGTTAAGTGTCAGGGGCAGGAAGCAGGAAGCAGCCGCGACGCGATGCCGGCGCACAATCACGGCGCCATCGTGCAGCGGCGATTCAGTATGAAAGATACTGATCAGCAAATCGTAGCTGAGTTCCGCGTCGAGCTTCACGCCGCCGTCAATGATGTTTTTCAATCCAACATTGCGTTCTATAACGATTAACGCGCCGGTCTTGGTCGAAGCAAGTGTCGTTGCCGCCAGGATAATTTCATCGTAGACGCCTTCGCCAAACTGGCCCAAATGCCTTTGGCTGAAAGGCATGCGAAAACGATTGCCAAACGAAATCAGCGCCTGCCGGATTTCCGCCTGGAAGAGCACGATGATAGCCACCCCGATGTAGAGCAAGCCACCTCGAAGTACAAATTCCAGCGTTGCCAGATCTTCTTTGACGGAGAGCCAGTAGAGGATGGCAAAGGCAGCAAGAGCGGCGGCCATGGGTGCGGCACGAGTGCCGCGAACGAGCTTTAAAACTGCATACACAAGCAAGAAGACAAGCACGATGTCCGCGATGTTGCGCGGCTCACCGAGTCGTCCCAGATACTCCGTGTATGGCAGTAGTAAAAGCATTGCTTGTTTCAAAACTCCGGATTTGATCTTTACGATTCAGCAGCGACAATTTTGTTTCACCAAACCGGAATCTAGATCCCTACTCTAGCCGACATGTTCAGGGACAACTTTTGTCCTGGCACCGTTCTTATGGCCCTTGCGCGCTGTCTCGAGAAAGATCAGTGCAACCTTAGGCTCGGCTTTCATGATTAGACTTTCGATCTCTTCATTAGTTCTTTCGATGTCGTCGGTCACCAAATCATTACGCAAGTTCACATGCGCGTTGATTAATATCTGTTTGGGAGCCAGATGCATCGTCAGGATCTCGACCACTTTAACTACGTTCGCATGACTTTCAATGGCCGCCTTGATCGTTTTAACGGTTTTCGCGCTCGCGGCTTCACCGAGCAACAAAGCTCGCGAGGTGCGGGCCAGCGCAAAAGCGACGATTGCCAGCACGACCCCGATCAGAATTGATGCCATTCCGTCCCAATATGATCCTGCGCCCGGTCCCGCGTGATGCTCAGTCAGGTACAGGCCAGCAGCAGCAATCACGATACCGAGTAAGGCCGCAGAATCTTCAAAGAGCACTGTCTTGGCGGTCGGATCTTTCGACTCGCGCAAATATTGAATGAACGATAAACCTTCGGCGCGCGCCTCTTTCATTTCCTGGTAAATGGCGAGACTTATCGATCCCGCTTCCAACAAGAACGAAAGGCCCAGCACCAGATACGCCCAAAAC
>JBDTTW010000091.1:0-4205 GCA_039930405.1 bacterium | reverse complement strand
CAGGGTGACGTTGTAAAGCAAACTGTTAGTTTGCGGTGGTTGAGTGGCATTCAACGGGCCGCAAACTAACAGTTTGCTTTACAAATAGAAAACGGTCGCCAACGACCGTTTGCAATTTACAATTTGCCGCAACTCTATTCCGTAGAAACGAGCGCTTCGTTATTCAACGCCGCGTGCATCGTGTGCCAGGGCAGCGTGGCGCATTTCACGCGCACCGGAAATTCGCGCACACCGGAAAATACTTTGAGGTTTCCCAAACGCTCCGCGACTCTCTCTTCGTCCGAATCGCTGGTAACCATTTCATGAAAGGAAGTGAAAAGCTGTTCGGCGTCTGCTTTGCTCTTCCCTTTCACCGCCTGGGTCATCATGCTGGCGGCGGCTTTAGAGATGGCGCAACCCGAGCCTTCGAAACTTATTTCCTTCACCGCATCGTCTTCAAGGGTTAGATAAACGGTCAGATGGTCGCCACAAAGCGGGTTGAAGCCTTCCGCTGAATGGTTCGCGCCCTCGAGCTTGCGAAAATTCCGCGGCTTCTTATTGTGGTCCAGGATAACCTGTTGGTATAGCTCGCTGAGTTCAGACATATAAGAGCCGTGAATCGTGAATCGTGAATCGTGTTTCATTATGTCAGGTTATTAATTGCTTTTACGTGATCGCTCTGCGCGGACAAGGAACTGCGTTTCTCATAACTATTTACGATTCACGATTTACGAGAAGATTTCGACAACTTTTTCAATCGTTCGCGCCAGCACGTCGACTTCTTCTTTCGTGTTATAGAAAGCGAACGAGGCACGCGCTGTGGCGGGAACATTGAACCGCTGCATTACCGGTTGCGCGCAATGATGACCGGCGCGCACGGCAATGCCTTCCTGATCGAGAATGGTGCCGATGTCGTGCGGATGGATGCCGTCGATAACAAATGACAAGACGCTGAGCTTCTCGCGCGCCGTGCCGATGATGCGTACGCCTTCAATCGCGCTTAACTTTTCAGTGGCATAACGCAGCAGCTCGTCTTCGTGTGCGGCCGCCTGCTTGCGATCAATCGTATTCAGATAGTCAATTGCTGCACCCAGTCCGATCTGCGAAGCGATTGCCGGCGTGCCTGCCTCAAATTTGTTTGGCAAATCGCCGTAGATCGTTTTCTCAAAAGTCACGCTCTTGATCATGTCGCCGCCGCCCTGAAACGGGTTCATCGTTTGCAACAGCGCAGCCTTGCCGTAGACAACGCCGCTGCCGGTGGGCGCAAACATTTTGTGACCCGAGAAGGCGTAAAAGTCACAATCGAGGTCCTGAACATCAACCAGCATATGCGGCGCGCTTTGAGCGCCATCGATCAAGACCGGCACGCCATACTTATGCGCCTGATCGATCATCCCCTTGATTGGATTGACCGTGCCCAGCGCGTTTGAGACGTGCGTTACCGCCACCAACTTTGTCCGCTCATTCAGCAGCGCATCATATTCATCAAGCAGCAACTCTCCAGCATCGTTCATCGGAATGACGCGCAGGCGAGCGCCTTTTTCTTCGCAGAGCATTTGCCAGGGAACGATGTTGGCGTGATGCTCCATCGCCGAGATGATGATTTCATCGCCCGCGCCGATGAACTTCCGCCCATAGCCGTGCATCACGAGGTTGATGCCTTCGGTCGCGCCGCGGACAAAAATGCACTCACGTGACTCGCCCGCGTTGATGAACCGCTTCACTTTCTCGCGCGCGCCTTCGTAGGCAGTGGTTGCCTTCTGGCTCAAATAATGAACACCGCGATGAATGTTCGAATGCTCGTCTTCGAGATAGATGCTGCCGCGATCGATAACCACCTGCGGTACCTGCGACGAGGCCGCATTGTCGAGGTAGACGAGCGGCTTGCCATTAACGGTCTGGCGCAGCACCGGAAAGTCTTCCCGGATGCGCTCAACATCGAAGTCAACATCCTGCGTCTTTTTTGCTACTGATTTTTCGATCGTTGCCATGAGCTTACGCTTCCAGCCGCGCATTCAACCGGTGCAGCACTGCCTTGTCCAGCTCGTTACGAATTGAATCAAGCTTGATTTTTGCTATGACTTCCTCAGCAAAACCATAGGTCAACAGGTTCCGTCCCAGTTCGGGATGAATTCCGCGTGTCTCAAGGTAAAACAATTCGTCCTCATCAATCTGTCCGACTGCGGCGCCGTGCGCGCATTTAACGTCATCCGCCAAAATCTCCAACTGCGGCTTGGTATCCACACGCGCTTCGTTCGAGAGCAACAAATTCTTATTCGTCTGCATGGCGTCAGTCTTCTGCGCGTTGTGCCGCACGAAAACTTTGCCATTAAAGACAGCTCGCGACTTGCCGTCCAAAATTCCTTTGTAAAGTTGATGGCTGGTGCAGTTCGGCTGACGATGATCTATGACTGAGTGCGTATCAGCGTGCTGGTCGCCGGTGACCAGATAAAGACCGTCCACCCAACACTCGGCGCCTTCGTGGTCCATAGTCACTACGACGTCGTGTCGTGAAAGCCTGCCGCCAAACGTAATCGTGGTCGTGTCGTAGCTTGAGTTCCGACCTAATCCGACTGCGGTCGTGGCGATGTGAAACGCGTCGACGCTTTCACGCTGAACCTTGTAGTGCTCCAGCCGCGCGCCTTCTTCAAGTACAACCTCGATCACCACATTAGATAAATACTCGTTTGCGGCGGCGCTCAGGTAGTTTTCAATAATAGTAGCGTTGCTGTTTTCCGCGGCAACGACCAGCACGCGCGGAAAGTTTGCCGTCTTTTCGCTTTGCGCGATGAACAGCAAATGGATCGGAGCGGCAACGGTCACACCTTTGGGGATGTAGACAAACGCGCCGTGATTCATAAGCGCGGTGTTGAGTGCAGTGAAACCGCTTACGACATAGTCAGCCTGACGCGACAGATGTGCGCGCACAATTTCGCTATAACGCTCATCGGCCAGCGCCTGGTCCAAATCGATCGCGACAACTTCCCCGGAAAGAGCGCCCAATGAAGACAAATCAGCTCGCAACTCGCCGTCAACGAAAACTAATTGGCTCGAATGCGCTTCAGGAACGGAACTAAGTTCGTTCAATTCTGCATCCGATTGCGTTGCTGCTGCGAAGAGAGACGCAGGTTGGAAGATACTCCGCGCGATTGCGGCGACGTTTGTATACTTCCATTCCTCCTCCTTAACGGAAGGAAAGCCAAGTTCTACAAACCTTTCCAGCGCGTTCTGGCGCAGCCGGTCCAGCCAGGAGTTTTCCGCTCCGCGGGTTTTCTGCAGCGCTTGAAAAGCGTCCTGATAGATATTTTCTTTTTGCAGTTCGGTAACCATCTCTAGTTCGCACCTACGCCCGCGCCGTTACCTTCCGGTGCCGCCTTCAACCAGTCATAACCCTTTTGTTCGAGTTCGAGCGCCAACTCCTTACCGCCCTCTTTGGCGATGCGGCCGTTGGCCAGCACGTGAACAAATTGCGGCACGATGTAATCGAGCAAACGCTGATAGTGCGTCACCAGAATCACCGCGTTGTTTGCGTTGTGCAGTTGGTTGACTCCGCCCGCCACGATCCTTAACGCGTCGATGTCGAGACCTGAATCGGTTTCATCAAGCACTGCCAACTTGGGTTCGAGCACAGCCATTTGCAGAATCTCGTTGCGCTTTTTTTCGCCGCCCGAGAATCCTTCGTTAACGGAACGAGTCATAAAACTGGCGTCCATCTCGACTACCTTCGCGCGCTCTTTCAGCAAATCCTTGAACTCCAGCGGATCGAGTTCTTCTTCGCCGAGGTGTTTACGTTTTTCGTTGTACGCCAGTCGCAAAAACTGCGCGTTCGAAACACCGGGAACTTCTATTGGATATTGAAACGCCATGAAGATGCCTTCACGCGCGCGCTCGTCCGGCGCCAACTCAAGCAGGTTCTTGCCCTCGTAAAGCACTTCGCCTTTGGTGACCTGGTAGGCTGGGTGGCCTGCCAAAACTTTTGCCAAGGTCGATTTTCCGGAACCATTTGGGCCCATGATGGCGTGTATCTCACCTTTTTTTACCGTGAGATTGATCCCTTTCAGGATTTCATTGCCATCGATGCCTGCATGTAAATTTTTGATCTCTAACATGAAAATGATTTACTCCGTAAATTCTGTGGTCATAGGTATCGGGTGTCGTGCCGGTCAAACGAGCTTCCGGCAACTGACACCCGACAGCCGATACCTGCAATTAACCAACGCTGCCTT
>JBDTTW010000090.1:0-6203 GCA_039930405.1 bacterium | reverse complement strand
CGCAAAGGTTTCAGTGGCGGGAGGTTTACTACTCGCACGGGCTTGAATTTCATGGGCAGCATTCCCTGAAGCTCGGCGGCGAAATTGATTACTCGCGCGTGACGGGTGTGTTCCACGAAAACTCGATCCTGATCAGACGGGAAGACCGAACCCTTGCCCGGCGCATAGAGTTCGGCGCAGCGGCGAACGTTGCAAGCAGTCTCGGCGAATTCACTGGTTTCGCGCAGGATCGGTGGGTCGTCAACAAGAAGCTCACGGTTGACGCCGGCCTGCGCTTCGACCGTGACTGGCTGGCCCGGCAGAACGCCATCTCGCCGCGCCTTTCGTTTTTGTATCTGCCGCTCAAGAATCACGCCACGGTTATACGCGGCGGATTTGGTCTGTTCTATGATCGCACTCCGCTTAGCGTCGGCTACTTCAGACAGCTTCCCGAGCGCACTGTTACCACGTTTGGCGCAGACGGCATCACGATTACTGAGGGCCCGCATCGTTTCGCCAACATAGTCTCCGCACGGTTGCGGAACCCACGCAGCGTCCGGGCGAGCCTGCAGATCGATTTCCCAATCGCGAGTAGGGTGACCGGACGCATTGGCTATCTGCAACGCGCAACGACGGACGATTTCACCGTCGATCGGCTTGCCGCATCCGGCGGCTTAGGCCAGGGCGCACTGGTGCTCAGTAACCTCGGCCGTTCGCGCTACCGCGAGTTACAAGTGCTGGCCATCTATGACAGCCCGCGCATCGGTACGCTGAACGCTGCTTACGTGTGGTCCAAAGCTCGCGGGGATCTCAATTCTATTGATAACTTTCTCGGCGATTTCCCAGCGTTCGTAGTACGGCCGAACGAGTATGGACCACAGCCCTTTGACGCGCCGCACCGATTCCTCGCCTATGGCCAGTTGCGGATGCGCTACGATATCAACATCGCGCCCGTGCTCGAGATTCGATTGGGCTTCCCGTTCTCCTTTGTTAATGAGTACTTGGATGTTGTCGGCGGGCGTAACCAGGCGGGACGCTTCCCAACCTTTCTGTCGCTTGCCATGCAAGTCACGAAAGGTTTCGCCATACCAAAACTCGTCCCGAGGATTGGAGGACGACGAATGCGAATCGGCGCGGCATTGCTTAACACCACTAACCACTTCAACCCCAGCGAGGTGCAAAACAACATCACCAGTCCGCGGCTCGGCCAGTTTTTCAACAGCCTCCACACGTCCGTGCGCGGCAAGTTTGAGTTCGACTTCTAGGCGCTGAGGCCCGCAGTTTCAAACCTGTCGCTCCCAGTTCTTATTTGATGAATGACCTTTACTCAGCATCGAGCTGTCCGCGTTCGCTATAGAGGTTGAGCTTATTGTGAATAGTTTTCAAGCTTATTCCCAGCAGCTCGGCCGCGCGCGTTTTATTGTTCTTCGTTTTCTTGAGAGTGCGTATGATCATTTGCCGCTCCAGTTCTTCGATGGGCGTGCCGACCGGGAACGTGATCGTGTCTTCGTTTCGCGAACGCTCGCGTTGGTCGATTGGATAGGGAGCGAAGTGATGACGCTCAATCTCTTCGCCGGAACAGATAATTACAGCGCGCTCGATTACATTTCTTAGCTCGCGCACATTGCCCGGCCAGGCGTGGAATTGCAAAGCAGCAATCGCGGCAGGATGAAGGAAGCGCGCCGGCCGCGAGTGTTTCTCCGCCAGTTTTGTAACCAGATACTGTGCCAGCAACGGCAGATCTTCTTTCCTATCCTTCAGCGCCGGCAATTCAATGCGAAATACATTGAGGCGGTAAAGCAAATCCTCGCGCAAAGTTCCTTTCGCGATTGCCTCCTGCGGATCCTGGTTGGTGGCCGCAAGAATGCGCACGTCGATATCGATCTCTTTTTGACTGCCCAGACGCCGCACCTTACGTTCTTCAATTACGCGCAACAGTTTGGCCTGTAACATCGCCGGCATTTCCGAGATTTCGTCGAGCAGTAACGTTCCGCCCTCGGCCAGTTCGAAACATCCCGGACGGCGCGACGCCGCACCGGTGAACGCGCCCTTCTCGTGGCCAAACAATTCCGACTCCATCAAGCTTTCAGGAATGGCCGAGCAGTTAATTCCCACGAACGGTCTGTCTTTGCGCGGGCTCAGTTGATGAATGGTACGGGCGACGAGTTCCTTGCCCGTGCCTGATTCGCCGGTAATCAAAACGGAAGCTGACGACGGCGCAATTTGTTCCACTAACGAATAGATTTCGCGCATCGCCGGCGAGCTGCCGATGAGCTCGCCAAAGGCACCGCGATCCTGGAGTTCCCGCCGTAGCACTTCGTTTTCACGCCGCGCCTCGGTTAATTCCACCGCGCGTTCGAGCACCACGCGCAGCTCGTCCGTATCTACCGGCTGCTCGAAATAGTGATAGGCGAATTCTGCCTTTACAGCGCGCTTTGCGTTGTCGAGCGAGGTGGATTCAGCCAGCAGAATTACAGCCACTCGAGTCTGCTGCGCCTTCAAATCGCGTAAGACAGTGCAGTTGTCATCTGTTGCGAGCAAATTACTGTCGATGACCACAGTTGGATCGGTCTTGAGAATTGATTCCAAGCTCGGGGCGAGAACGTTTTCGATTAGTACGTCATAGCCCCAGGAGGCGATTAACTTTTGCAGTGCCGGACCGGTGGCTTCGTTCTGATCAATGATGAGTATGCGTCGGGACAAGATTGACATCGCAGTCAGTTTAGCATGAAGAGGTTATCCGCAGACCCCAGCAAGCAACTAATTGACATGATTGGAAACATGAGAAATTTTCCATATATCATTTACCATTTCTCATTTGTCATTCGCCGGATTCAATTTGGAAGTGCACCAAGTTGAATCCACCATTTTGTTCGGCGATGCAGCTCGAAAATGAAAAATGATGGAGGGGAACCCGATTCTTCCTAAATGGATAAGCTGCTCCTATTTCGCGGCGAAGTAGTCAGCGATGGCGCGCGCGAGGGTGGGAATTGTTGTCTGTTCCGGTCGAATCTCTACCTTCAGTCCAAAGTCAGCGGCAGCCTGGGACGTGACGTCGCCAAGGCAAGCTATCGTAATTCCGGCAAGGACCACACTAAGGTCCTGAGTATCAAAAAGCTGAGCAAGGTTCCTGACTGTCGATGCGCTGGTAAAGGCGATGCAGTCGGCACTGCCCGATAGCATCGCCGCCACGCGGCCGCGATCCAGATTATCCGGCAACGCAGTCCGATACACCGGAACAACATCGACGCGGGCCCCCGCTTTCTCTAGTGCTTTTGGCAGATAGTCGCGGGCAACGGAGGCCCGTGGCAGCAATATGTTTAGGCCGGTAAAGGCATCGGTTCCGCCGCTGAACCGTTCAAGAGCGGCGAAAACACCTTCCGCCTTGGAATCGGTAGGAATGACGTCCACGTGAACGTTCAGTTCACCCAGCCGCTCCGCCGTCGCTTCGCCGATCACACAAACTTTCAACTCATCAAGACTAGCGGCGTCCCGGCCCAGCGCCGTTAGTCGCTGGAAAAAATAATTTACCGCGTTGACGCTGGTCAGTATCAGCCAGTCATAGCCGTAAAGATGGTTGATTGCTTCGTCCAGACGCTGATAGTCGTCGAGCTCCTTGATTTCAATTGTCGGACAGGCGATCACCTCGGCGCCGTAACGCCCGAGTTCCTGCGCAAACTCGTTGGCCTGAGCGAGCGCACGGGTGATGACGATTGTGCGTCCGGTGAGCAGTAGGTTATTCACTGGAATCAAGCAAGTCGCGGGCTCCATTCGCCAACAATCGTTCAGCAAGGTCACTGCCAAGCTGTTCCGCTTGATCTATGGAACCGGAGATACGATCTCTAAGAATTTTCTCACCCTGCGTCTCGGCCACGAGTCCATCAAGCTTGATGATTTTGTCGCGGACCGACGCGTAAGCGGCGATGGGCAATTGGCAACCGCCACCAAGACTGCGCAGGAAAGCGCGTTCGGCGGTACAGGCCAGCCTGGTAAACTTGTGGTCCAACTTGCGTAACGCGTCAGTTATTTCGTGGTCCTCGGTCCGCGTCTCGATGGCGAGCGCGCCCTGTCCGGGTGATGGCAACATTTGCTCAGTTGGAATCGCAGCGCTTATGCGACTCGCAAGACCGAGCCTGCGCAGCCCCGCACAAGCCAGCACCAGAACATCGTACTGACCCTCGTCGAGTTTACGCAGGCGCGTGTCGACATTCCCGCGCAGGTCTGCAAAAACCAGATCCTTGCGCAAATGTTTTAGTTGGGCCAGGCGACGCGGGCTCGACGTTCCCACGGTTGCTTTCTTTGGCAAACCCGCGATTGAGGCGTTGCCGGCAGCTTGCGCCTTTCGCGCCAACACCAGGGCATCGCGAGGGTCTTCGCGTTTGCAAATTGCAGCAATCGTGAACCCTTCCGGAAGGATCGTTGGCAGGTCCTTCAGTGAATGGACCGCAAGATCAATGCGGCGATCAAGCAGCGCGTCTTCGAGTTCTTTGGTGAACACGCCTTTGCCGCCAATGACCGCCAGCGGTTCGATGTTGACGTCACCTGAAGTCGTAATAATCTCTAATCGGGTTTCGAGTGAAGGATCAATGCGCTGGAGCTCGCTTTGCACGAAGCGCGCCTGCGTGAGCGCGAGCTTGGAACCGCGCGAACCAATAACGAGCAGGTGTTTCATTAGCTGAAGGGAATTAGTCTTCGAGATCGAAGATGTCGCGCCAGGCTGCGATGATTTCAGCGTCACTGGCGTCGGACGAATGACGCATCTGGCTCAACATGGGATGGGAAAGCTTGTTTACGGTGGACAGCAATAAACTCTCGATTCCGGATTCTTGTTCCGCAGTCAGTGGTCCCAGCCGGTTTCGTTGGCGCTTAAACTCATGCCGCGCGATATCCTGGAACATTTGTTTCAAAGCGCCGATGGCCGGGCCGCTCTCAAGCGCGCGTAGAGCTTGCTGGAACTGCATTATCTCGGATTCGACAATCAACTCTGCACGTTGTGCTTCGCGTTCGCGTTCGCGAATGTTTGACGACACCACCGATTCGAGATCGTCAATATCGAAAACAAAGACGTTGGGGATTTTGCCAACCGCGGGATCAATGTTTCGTGGCACGCTGATGTCGATAAAGAAGACGGGCCGGTTGCGTCTCTTCGCAGAAGCAGCCCGCATCATCCGCTCGGTGACAATGTAGTTGTCCGCTGCAGTCGAACAGATAACGATGTCGGCTCGCGACAAGTGTTCAGTCAGCCGGTTAAAAGGAACCGGCGTACCACCCAGCTCAGTTGCCAGTGCGCGAGCCGGTTCTTCCGATCGGTTCGCCAGCAGAACATTGGAAACGCCGGCATTGACCAAATGCCGCGCGGCGAGTTCTGCCATCTCGCCGGCGCCAATTAACAACGCGGTCCGTCCGGCAAACGAATCAAAAATCTTTTTGCCCAGTTCGACTGCCATATAACTGATGGACACTGCGTTCGCCGCGATTCCGGTTTCCGTGCGCACGCGCTTGGCTACGCGAAAAGCGTGATGGACCAGACGGTTCAGAATCCTGCCGGTGGTGCCCGCTTCAAGCGCAATCGAATAAGCGCGTCGCACTTGCCCCAGGACTTGCGGCTCACCAACCACCATTGAATCAAGCGATGACGCGACGCGGAAAAGATGGCGCACGGCCTGATCATCGGTGTGCTGATACAAATCCTTTTCAAACTCCGAGCGCGGCAACTCGTTCGCTCTCGTCAAAAACTCGATAACGCGTTCGGTGGTTTCATTCAGTCGCCCTGCGGCTGTCTCAGTCAACACTTCCACGCGATTGCAAGTGGAAACGATTAGTCCCTCTCTCACAATCTCGCCGTCAACCAGCGACCGCAGGCCCGTCGCGCAGGCATCATCCGACAGCGCCAAAAGCTCGCGAACCGCGAGCGGCGTTGACTTGTGATTTACTCCGACTAAGACGATTGACATTGAAGTTTTCTCCCTCTCCCTTTGGGAGGGGAAACGAACCGCACCCTACGCTCTATTAACCGAAAACGTGATAGCCACCCATCATTCTGGCGCCGAAGAAAGTGCAAAGGACCAGGGCGAATCCTGCGACACCTATCCATGCCGCCCTTCGTCCACGCCACCCTGCCGTCGAGCGATAAGCGATCAGCGAAACGTAAAGCAACCAGGTTAGTGCCGCAAAGATCTCTTTCGGATCATTGTGCCACAGCCGGCCGTCGCGCGACGATGCCC
>JBDTTW010000089.1:0-4064 GCA_039930405.1 bacterium | reverse complement strand
AAAAAGACGGCGTCATGCTCAAGGAAGAAGTTGATGAAGAGGACGTCGCGCAGGTTGTTGCCAAGTGGACCGGCATCCCGGTTTCCAAAATGCTGCAAGGCGAGATGCACAAGCTGGTGACGATGGAAGAGGGTCTCGGCAAGCGCGTAATCGGCCAGGAAGAAGCATTGGCGGCGGTGGCGGATGCGGTCAGACGCGCGCGCGCTGGTCTGCAGGATCCGAATCGTCCGGTCGGTTCGTTCATATTTCTTGGACCAACCGGCGTCGGTAAAACTGAAACTGCGCGAGCGCTCGCAGAATTTCTTTTCGATGATGAGCGCGCGATGATTCGGCTCGACATGTCTGAGTACATGGAGAAGCACGCCGTGGCCCGCATGATTGGGGCGCCGCCGGGTTATGTAGGTTACGAGGAGGGCGGGCAGCTTACGGAAGCCGTGCGCCGCCGGCCGTACGCAGTCATTCTTTTTGATGAAATCGAGAAAGCGCATCCGGATGTTTTTAATGTGCTGCTCCAGATTCTCGACGACGGTCGTTTGACCGACGCGAAGGGGCGCACTGTTGATTTCAAAAACACTGTGCTGATCATGACTTCAAACCTTGGCTCGCGTGAAATTCAGGCGGCCGACGGCGACGAGACGCAGGTGCGCGAAGCGGTGTTGCAGGAACTGCAGGATCATTTCAAACCGGAATTTCTCAATCGCATTGATGACATTGTGATCTTTCATCAACTTTCACGCGAGCAAATCGTGAAGATCATCGACGTGCAGCTCGAGCGGCTGCGCAAGATGCTAAGCGAAAAAGGCATTCAACTGGTTCTGGACGATTCGGCACGACAGCTTCTGGCGAGCGAAGGGTACGATCCGACTTACGGCGCGCGTCCTTTGAAGCGAGCCATTCAAACGTTGCTACAAAACCCGCTCGCGGTGAAGCTGCTGAACGGCGATGTGCTGCCGGGACAAATCGTAAGAGTGTCGGCTGAAGACGATAAGATGATTTTTAAGAACGAGGCAGCGGCAGCAGTTGCTTAACATTTTCGAGGGGTACAAGACGATGTCTCAGTGGAATCCATTGCACGACCTGGTGACTTTGCAGGATCGAATGAACCGTTTGTTTGAAGACGCAACCCAGCGCCGCGCGAGCGAAGCGGAAAAGAACGATGAGTTGGAGCGCACAGATTGGTATCCAGCGGCGGACGTTTACGAAAACGATGGCGCGTTCATGGTCGCTGTCGACCTTCCCGGAATTGATCGCGCGAAATTGGATATCAGCATCGACGGCGACAACCGGTTGACGATTAGGGGCGAGCGCCCGACTCGTGATTCAACACAACATCGCGGCGAGTGTCCGAGCGGCAAGTTTTTGCGGACCTTCAGCGTGCCAGCATCGGTCGATCAAAAGGACATCAGGGCAAACTACAAGGACGGCGTGCTCGAAGTTCAACTGCCAAAGCGGCCCGAGCGCAAACCGCAGCGCGTGGAGATCAAAGTTTCTTAGTTGTAAAGCAAACTGTTAGTTTGCGGCTTTTCGTAATTGCATCGAGTGGAGTGGGTAACAGAGTATGAGCAGATTTGGCAGGGGTCGCGGCGCCTGGGACGAGGATGAACCGCGAGACATCAGGGTAACGGATCGTCGTCGCATTCATTTGGACGATGAAGGCGAAAGCGCCGAGCCGGCCGCCGATGTTCCGAATCTCAAGCCGAGCTACGTCGAGGAATTGGAAGCGCGCACCCGGGCAGCGGAACAAAAAGTTCAGGAAGTTCAGGCGCGTTTTGAACAATTGCGCCAGCAACTTCAGAATGAGACCGACGAAACACGCCGGCGTTTGAACAAGGCCGCGGACGAACGCGCACACCGCGAGAAAGCGAATTTCATAGAAGCGCTGTTGCCGGTGTTGGACAATCTGCAACGCGCTTCTGAGGCGACTGAATCGGGCGCATCTGCCGAGGACGTGGCTGAAGGCGTTCGTCGTACGGCGGCCAGTTTTGAAAACGCGCTGGTCGCGGCCGGAGTCGAACCGCTCGAATCTATCGATGAACAATTCAATCCGGAGTTACACGATGCCGTTGAGACCGCGGAAGTCGAACCGGGAAATGAAGGCAAAGTGATCGAGGAATATGCGCGCGGTTACAGAATCGGCGACCGCCTGCTGCGTCCGGCGCGCGTGAAAGTTGGACGCGGTTCGGGCAGGGCGAAGGCTATGGAATAGTTGTCTGGCCTAAACGCCAACCTATTTAAGATTTGAGATTTAAGATCTCAAAAGAAACGCAATGGGATCTCATAAGGAGAAACGAGAGTGGCTGCAAAAGAATTGAAGTTTCGCGAAGAAGCGCGCGGTGCGATGTTGAAGGGCGTAAACACGCTGGCCAATGCTGTGCGCGTGACGCTTGGCCCAAAAGGCCGCAACGTGGTGCTGGGTAAAAAGTATGGTTCGCCCGTGATCACTAAAGACGGCGTGACCGTAGCTAAAGAGATTGAGTTGGAAGACAAGTACGAGAACATGGGCGCACAGATGGTGCGCGAAGTTGCAGTTAAAACCAACGACACTGCGGGCGACGGGACGACCACCGCGACTGTTCTGGCGCAGGCGATCTTTCGCGAAGGCGTGAAGAACGTCACTGCCGGTGCTAACCCAATGTCGTTGCAGCGCGGTATTCAAATGGCCACCGACGCTGTAGTCGCAGAGCTTCGGCGCATCTCAAAACCAGTGAAGAACAAAGAAGATTTGCTGAACGTCGCCAGCGTTTCCGCCAACAACGATCGTGAAATCGGCAAGCTGATTTCCGAGGCGATGGAGCAGGTAGGCAAAGACGGCGTGGTCACGGTTGAAGAAGCCAAGACGCTGCAAACTGAGTTGGAAATCGTCGAGGGAATGCAGTTTGACCGCGGTTACTTGTCGCCCTATTTCGTTACCAACGCCGAGCGCATGGAAGCAGTGCTCGACGAGCCTTTAATTCTTTTGCACGAAAAGAAGATTTCCGCCATGCGCGACTTGCTGCCGATTCTGGAGCAGGCCGCAGGCGGCGGCAGGCCCCTTTTGATTGTCGCTGAAGACATCGATGGCGATGCGTTGGCCACGCTGGTAGTTAACAAACTGCGCGGGACGATAAAAGTTTGCGCCGTGAAAGCGCCGGCGTTTGGCGATCGCCGCAAAGCGATCCTTGAAGACCTCGCAATCCTGACTGGCGCGCGCGTGATCACCGAAGACCTGGGAGTCAAACTTGAAAACGTGGAACTGGCGGACCTTGGCTCAGCCAAGCGCGTCATTGTCGACAAAGACACTACCACCGTCGTCGAAGGCGGCGGCGAGCGCAAAACAATCCAGGGACGCGTGGCCACAATTCGCAAGCAGATTGAGGAAACGACGTCTGACTATGATCGCGAAAAGTTGCAGGAGCGTCTGGCCAAACTAGCCGGTGGCGTGGCGGTGGTTAAAGTTGGCGCGCATACAGAAACGGCGATGAAGGAAATCAAGATGCGCGTGGAAGATGCGCTCAACGCCACGAAGGCGGCGGCACAGGAAGGCACGGTTGTCGGCGGCGGCGTCGCATTGTTGCGCGGCGCAAAGGCGCTCGACAATATTTCGAGTGACGAACTCGATGTGCAAACCGGAATCAATCTTGTGCGCCGCGCACTTGAGGAACCCTTGCGACGCATTGCTGAAAACGCCGGACTCGATGGCGCGGTCGTGGTGGGAAAAGTTGAAGAGTTGAAAGGCAACAAAGGTTTCAACGCCGCGACCGGCGCTTATGAAGATCTGGTAGCCGCCGGCATCATCGATCCGACCAAAGTTGTACGCACGGCATTGCAGAATGCGGCCTCGATTGCCGGGTTGTTGCTGACGACTGACGCTGCCATTACCGACGCGCCTGAACCGAAGAAAGGCGCGACGCAAATGCCGGGCGGCGGCGAGGATTACGACTACTAGGAGACAGCCGGCGGGGAATTTTGACGCAGTGTGCTGAGGTTTCCTCAAAAGCTCTTCAAGTTGGCCGCATATTTGCTTGAACTGGAGCGGCGAGAAATCTTATTGCATTGAAACGCAACGGCGAATATGCTCGGGACAT
>JBDTTW010000088.1:0-2087 GCA_039930405.1 bacterium | reverse complement strand
ACGGCAGGGTGTGGGCGATCCGCGGCAGTTGCAGTTGGCGGTCAAGTTCACGTTTTAGGCCTTATTTACTCTGTGTTCTTTCTCTGTGTTCTCTGTGTTCTCTGTGTCTCAGTGGTGAGTGGTTTTCGACCGACGATTCACCACAGAGACACGGAGGCCACAGAGGTTGCACACGGAAAAGCCAGCCGACGCGCCTTACCAACCTCCCGAATCGAGGCCAAACGTCTCTAAATCGCTGCGACGTACTCGTTGATTAAGCGAGCGCTATCAACTGCTGATTGGTTCGTGGTATCGATCGAGATTCCGCCCGGAAGCTTGGAAAACTCAAAGGCGCCTTCGCTTTTCAGCGAACGATATTCTTCCAGCGAAGCCAACTTACCAAACTCTTTCCGCGAAGGTTCTCCCATTCGCCGCTCCAATTCATCCTCAGCGCAGGTTAACTCTACAAAAACAACTCGCCCTCCCGCCGATTCGACTACGTCAATCGTCTTCTGAATAAAGTCTTCCCTGACAGTACGCTCCGGATTGAAGGTAAAGATCAGCGAAAGATCGTTTCGCGCGGCCTCGGCAAAAGCGTCGAGCCAAATTTGTTCGCGCAGGCTTACAAATGAAGGCGTGCCGAAAGCGAAGAGGGAACTAACCAGGTCGACGGTGAGGTGATTGTGAAACACGGGGAAGCCGGTGAGCCCCGAGAGTTCGCGCGCCACCGTCAGCTTTCCAACCGCCGGCGCACCGTGAATGAAGACAAGCCGCATCGTAGGAATTGAATAGTAATTCGGAGAGCTAAAAAAAGAAAATCACTTTAGTATCTCGATCTTCGTCAGCGGATGCAGTTCCCAGCCGGTCGCGCGCCAGTTGTTCACCTTGCCCGGCGCGGTGTTTTCAGCTTCGCCCGCGTGCAGACCATCAAAGAAAAGCCAGCCTTCGAAGCTTACGCGGCGACCAGTTAGCTGCTGCAGACTTTCCAGTTCTTTAGTTGTCGCCATTCGCGGCGTTACTTCCAGAACAACCTGCTCGCGCCCTGGTGAGTCTGGACGAGGTCCAATCATGATGTGAACATCGCGACGGCAAAAACAGTTCGCAGCCTCAAGTGGGCCCGACGAAATCGAAACCACATAGCCTTCAAGCGTTGCTGCGCGCGAGCTGATCCAGCGGGCCTGGTCGTCGCCGGGCTGCAAAAGCGTTCCGAGCGTAACTCGCGTGTCGAAATCTAGCGCTTGCGGCAGTGCCGTTCGATTTTTTAGTTGCTGAAACTCGCGTCGCTGCGCGGTCAAGGCCAGACCGGATGTCGGGCAGTAGTTTCTAAGCGCCACAAATAGAATTACCAGCAGCGCAACGGTAACTAAAATAACGCGGCCGATTCGTTTCATTCTCGTTAATCGTAAACGCTAAATCAGAAGCAAATGAGTCGCGATCTGACAAAGGCGGTTTATTATAAGATAGAAAGTCGAACCGGAATAATTTGGGTGAAGTAAACGTGGCCCGCCGGAGAAATATGCGTAAAGCCAACTGTTAGTTTGCTGGTTGGTTGCCGCTCACCTTGAAGGCTGAGTCGCCGCCGCAAAGTAACAGTTTGCTTTACCAAACCAAAATCTTTATCTGAACTGGCCCTTTTGCCGCCTCGCTTGCGCGTTAACCAGTGAAGACAAATTTTGGTTAACTTTGAAGAGGTTCACGAGAATGTTTAAGCAGTCCGCGACCATTCATTTTTCCAATGTTCAGGCCAACTCGGCTTGTGGCGCCGCTGTTGGCGACCGGTTTGCACGCGTGTTTGGTTGTTGGCACAAAGAAATGAGCAGGCCGTTCACCGACCAGGGTCAAACTTATCGCACCTGTCTTGATTGCGGCGCCCGACGTCAATTCAATTTGCGACGCTGGGAGATGCAGGGAAAGTTTTATTATGGCGTGCCGAGCAGCCAGAGGGCGTGAATCGTGAATCGTGAATCGTGAATCGTGAACCGGGAACCGGAAACCGGAAACCGGAAACCGGGAACCGGAAACCGGAAACCGTGAACCGGAAACGGTGAACCGGAAACGGTGAACAGCAAACGGTGAACAGTGGATCGTATTAGTCGACCTACAGGCGC
>JBDTTW010000087.1:0-17128 GCA_039930405.1 bacterium | reverse complement strand
AAGCGATCCTTGCCGCCTTTCAGCTCCAACAGCGCAGCGATTTCCTGCAGCGTCGCAGCGATCGCGAACCTGTCCAGCTTTGCTTTCGGCTTCATGGTCTCAGTTAATCGTTACAAGACTTGTTTCAAGATTTGTTCACGACCTATTCACACAAAAGATTGACCCTAATACGGGTCCGCGTGATCCTCATTCGGCAGTCTACTCCGGCGGCTTTGCCGCAACCTGTGCGGAAAGGCTCTGCCTTTCCGCGAGCTCAAATCCCCGATGGAGGCTACGCCTCATGTTCAGTATTTCCAAAGACACACCCGCCTATTACATCACATCGGTAACAAACAAACGCCTGCCGGTTTTTCAGAAGGCAAAAATGAAAGACTTGGTTTGTAGGGCACTCAATGAAGCAAGAACCTCTGCCGGACTATTACTGTTCGCATACGTGATAATGCCCGACCATTTCCATCTTCTTTTGGGAACGGAACGCAAGCCCTCGGAATGCTGACGGTATGTAAATGGTATTAGCAGCCATCGCGTCATCGAGTTTCTTAAGCAGGGGGCTACGACTCTTCTTTGGAAAAGCTTCGACACCAACAAGGAAGAAACCGCTATCGGTATTCGCTTTGGGACCACCATCCAAATCTAAAATCCATAACGGATGAAGACGTGTTTATTCAGAAAGTTAATTATATTCATCAGAATCCTATTAGGGCTGGTTTGGTTGAAGATGCTAAGACGTACCGTTGGTCGAGTATTCGGTGTTGGCTTAAGTGCATCAACGAGGACGAACCGCTATTAATGGATCTCAATCAAATTCGGTGGCATTCTCGCCAGGCATAGCCTTGCGAGAAACGGTGAGGCTGTTGGCCGGAAAGGCAGAGCCTTTCCGCACAGGATGCGGCAGAGCCGCCGCTTCCATTTGAGGTTTAGCGGTTGTTCTAGAAAGGCGAAGCCTTTCCGAACGGAGGGCGGCAGAGCCGCACACAGTCATACTCTTTTCTTTTGGGCCAATACTATAATCCCGAGGAACGATCCAATTAATCAGGGGAAAATCTATGCCAATCGCATCAATCAATCCAACCACCGGCGAAACGCTGAAGACGTTTGAGTCTTTAACCAAAGCTCAAATCGACGAAAAACTGCAGCTTGCCAGCGACACGTTTCGAGTCTATCGCGAAACGTCATTTGCCGAACGCGCGGCGCTGATGACGCGCGCCGCGGAAATCATCGAGACTGAGAAGCAGGATCTCGCGCGCATCATGACCCTTGAAATGGGCAAGCCTTTCAAGGGCGCGGTGGGTGAAGCGGAAAAATGCGCCTGGGTGTGTCACTATTACGCCGAGAATGCCGAAAAACATTTAGCCGATAAACTGATTGAAACCGATGCCGGCAAAAGTTACGTCAAGTTTCAACCGCTGGGGCCAGTGCTGGCAGTAATGCCTTGGAATTTTCCTTTTTGGCAAGTCTTTCGTTTTGCCGCGCCGGCGCTGATGGCCGGCAACGTTGGCCTACTCAAACACGCTGCGAATGTGCCGCAGTGTGCGCTGGCCATTGAGGACATCTTTCGACGTGCAGGTTTTCCTGAAGGAAGTTTTCAAACCTTGCTGGTTGGTTCGGACGCAGTGGAAGCAATTCTAAGAGATAGTCGGGTAGCCGCCGCGACACTAACCGGCAGCGAGCCCGCCGGTCGCAGCGTGGCGGCGATCGCGGGCAGCGAAGTTAAGAGAACGGTGCTGGAACTGGGGGGCAGCGATCCCTTCATCGTTATGCCAACTGCGAATCTCGAGCAGGCTGTGACCACCGCCGTGAAAGCGCGCACCATCAATAACGGCCAATCATGCATCGCCGCCAAGCGATTTATCGTTCAGCAGGAAATCTATGTGGAATTTGAGAAGAGATTTGTTGCAGAAATGAAAGCATTGACGGTGGGCGATCCGCTGGACGAGGCTACGGAAATTGGACCGCTCGCAACCGAACAAATCCTTAAAGACGTCGACGACCAAGTCAAAACTTCAGTTGCGGCCGGTGCAATCGTGCTGACAGGCGGAAAGAAACTCGACCGCGCCGGGAATTTTTACGAACCAACCGTGCTGGCAAATATTCCCAAAGACTCGCCTGCTTACGCGGAAGAAATATTTGGCCCGGTGGCGCTTCTGTTTAGCGTTAACGATAGCGACGAAGCAATCCAACTTGCCAACGACACCAGCTTTGGTCTCGGCGCATCTGCCTGGACGAGCGATGACAGCGAGCGCAACCTCTTCATCGACAAGCTGGAGGCCGGGTGCATATTTGTTAACAGCATGGTTGCTTCCGACCCGCGCTTACCTTTCGGCGGAATAAAAAACTCTGGCTACGGTCGCGAGCTCGGCGAGTTTGGCATTCGCGAATTCGTCAACATCAAAACTGTCTGGATCAAATGATCATGTTTAGCCGCGGATCGGTTTGTGACTTGGGATGATTCAAACTTTACGACTCGCGCTTATTCCCTGCGAACTCGAACTCTTCGATGCAATTCTGAGTGATGAGGCCAAGCTTTCATCTTTATTGAAGATAAAACTCGCCGCAGACTGGCTCGGCTTTCCTGCCGCCCAAGCGGCAATGCGACCTGCCTATGAACACTTGAAATCTCACCCTGAGATTCTGGAGTGGTGGACTTATCTTTTCATACACAAGCCTGATCGCACCTTGATCGGCCTTGGGGGGTTTAAAGGTCCAGTGAACGAATCCGGAATAGTCGAGCTTGGGTATGCAATTGCGCCAGCTTACCGGCGGCAGGGTTTGGCCACGGAAGCCACTCGCGGAATGATTGCGTACGCCTTCAGTTATCCCGAGATTAAGGCCGTTGAAGCACGCACGTTGCCGACCGAAAACGCCTCGACTGGTGTGCTGGAAAAAGCAGGAATGAAGCTCGTAGACACCGTCCTTGATCAGCAGGACGGATATGTTTGGCGTTGGCGCGTAACGCGAAAGATGACGAAGGTGGTTACAGCTTGATCTTGGTTGGTAGATCGGCCTGCTTCTATGTCACTATTAGCGCAAAGTTAATCATAATCCACGAACGTAAAACGGATTAAGTCGAGAAATTTGGTGACTACCGCTCGCTTCAAATTCTTGCTGGCCGCGCGCCGAAAGTAGGCATCACCATGCGCAAATACCTTTTCCCCCTGCTGTTGAGTGCTGCGCTTGTCTTTATTGCTTGCAACCGAAGTGGCAGCGTGGCGGGTTTGAAGAATGCTAACTCGCATCCCGAGAACAATAGAACCGGCTCCGAACTGGTTGATCTTAACTCTGCCACTAAGACTGAACTGATCTCGCTGCCCGGAATTGGCGAAGCTTATGCGCAAAAGATCATTGACGGCAGGCCCTATCGAGAAAAAACCGACCTCGTGCGACGGAATATTATTAGCCAATCAACCTATGAAATGATTTCGGACAAGGTGATTGCCAAACAACATTGAGGCGCTGCGCAGATGCGTGCCGGATTATTTGCAGAAGCTGGAGGTAGCAGATGGAAGATTTTGAAAAGCTAGGTGTTTTTTATCTCGGTCGTCCCTACGATCTGAAAAACAAGAAGCCGAAGGACGGCATCGTTCTTTACGATTCCAAGGACCTCGTAACTCATGCGGTTTGCGTGGGCATGACCGGCAGCGGCAAGACCGGGCTTTGCATCGCTCTGCTTGAGGAGGCGGCCATCGACGGCGTGCCAGCCATCATTATTGATCCCAAAGGCGATCTGGCTAACTTGCTGTTGACGTTTCCGGATTTGCAAGCCGAAGATTTCGCGCCCTGGATCAACGCAGAAGACGCTGAGAAGAAGGGCCTTTCCGCTGACGAATACGCCGGGCAACAAGCGGAGTTTTGGAAAAAAGGGCTGGCGGAGTGGGGACAGGATGGCGCGCGCATAAAACGGCTGAAGGACGCCGCTGATTTTCGCATTTATACGCCGGGCAGCAACGCCGGCTTGCCTGTTTCAATTTTGAAATCATTCGCCGCTCCGCCGGCCGCGATGCGTGAAGACCCGGAGTTGATGCGCGATCGTATCAGTACCACCGCCACCAGTCTGCTTGGACTACTCGGCATCGAAGCCGATCCGATTAAAAGCCGCGAGCACATTCTGATCTCCAACATTCTCAATACCGCGTGGTCAGCAGGAAACGATTTAGACATCGCAAGCTTGATTCAGCAGATTCAGACGCCGCCGATGACCAAGGTCGGCGTCATGGATATCGATTCCTTCTTTCCCTCGAAAGATCGTTTTGAGTTGGCTATGGCGCTGAACAATCTGCTGGCGGCGCCGGGCTTTAGCAGTTGGATGGAAGGCGAGCCGCTCGACCTGCAGCAAATTCTGCATACGCCCGAGGGCAAACCGCGGATCGCAATCTTTTCGATCGCGCACCTCGACGATGCGCAACGAATGTTTTTTGTTTCGTTGTTGCTGAACCAGACGCTCGGTTGGATGCGGGCCCAATCGGGCACCACCAGCCTGCGCGCGATTTTGTACATGGACGAAATCTTTGGTTACTTTCCCCCGGTTGCGAATCCGCCTGCGAAGTTGCCGTTGCTGACACTGCTGAAGCAGGGTCGCGCGTTTGGGCTCGGCGTCGTGCTGGTCACGCAAAATCCCGTCGACCTTGATTACAAAGGTCTATCGAACACCGGTACCTGGTTTATCGGCCGCTTACAAACTGAACGCGACAAGAATCGCGTGCTTGAAGGGCTGGAGGGAGTTGCGGCGGGCACAGGCATGAAGTTTGATCGAGCGCAGATGGAACAAACACTGGCCGGGCTCGGCGCTCGGATTTTTGTGATGAACAATGTGCACGAAGATGGACCAGAGGTTTTCGAGAGTCGCTGGGCCATGTCGTATCTGCGTGGGCCGCTGACGCGAACGCAAATCAAAACCTTGATGGTCTCCACCAAAGCGAAAACAGATAGCGTCGCAGTTGCGGGGACTGGAAGTGGCGCCGCGGCGACGTCTTCTGAATCAATTGCAACCGGCGCTGCGACTGCTGCGGCTCCGGCGCCTTCAACCAAGGCCGCAACGGCGCGTCCGGTGCTACCTTCGGAGATCAGCCAATACTTCATTCCGGTGCGCAGCGAAGTCAAAGGCGCGACGCTCGTATATCAACCAACAGTCTTTGGCGCCGCACAGGTGCGTTTCAACGACAAGAAGATCGACACTACCAAAACCTTGAGTGTCATTGCTCCTATCGGCGATGGCGTCATGGCCGTCGACTGGGACCAGGCAACGCTGGTCGATCTGCCGCTTGAAGACCTGGACCAGACTCCACAGGACAAGGCCCAGTTTGCCGACTTACCCTCGCCTGCCAGCAAAGCCAAAAGCTACGATGCCTGGAAAAAAGACTTTGCCGGCTGGCTTTATCGCACCCAAAAAATAGACCTCTTGCAGAGTCCTACTTTGGATCAGACTTCAAATCCAGACGAATCGGAACGTGATTTTCGCGTTCGCTTACAGCAAGCCGCACGTGAGGCGCGGGACGCAGCAGCCGAGAAGCTAAAACAAAAATACGCGCCGAAGATCGCCGCTCTGGACGAAAGAAAACGGCGCGCCGAACAAGCAGTCGATCGCGAAGCCGAACAGGCGAAGAGTCAAAAGATGCAAACCGCAATTTCGTTTGGCACCACGCTGCTCTCGTCATTCCTGGGGCGCAAATCTCTGAGCTTGACCACGCTCGGACGTGCCACCACCGCGGCGCGCGGCGTTGGTCGCTCAATGAAAGAATCAGAAGATGTGGGACGGGCGCAGGATTCAGTCGAGGCAATCAATAAGATGGCGGCTGATTTGGATGCGGAGTTCAAGGCAGAAACCGACGCGTTAAACAAGTCGTTTGACTCGCAAACCGAACCGCTGGAAACGACTACGCTTAAGCCGACCAAGACCAACATTACAGTTAAGATTTTGAGTTTGGCGTGGGTGCCGTACTGGCATGACGCGCAAGGACAAGCAACGCCGGGTTGGCAGTAATAGGGGCATAGACTTTAGGAAGCTCTGATCAATTCTGCGACGCGTAGCGTCGCAGAAACATAAGGAGACACCATGGAAGAGCTCATCAAACAAGTAAGCGCGAAAACTGGAATTTCTGAAGAGCAAGCACGCGGCGCAGTCACCACCGTGCTGGGTTTTCTAAAGGACAGATTGCCAGAGCCGGTTGCCGGACAACTGGACAACGTAGTCGCTGGCGGTAGTGGCGTCGCCGGCGGTCTCGGCGATATCGCCAGCAAGGTCGGCGGCATATTTGGTAAATAGTTGTTTGTCAGCGATGCCCGCTGAAGCGCTCTCGTCTCTTCGAGCAATTTTAGTGCGAAGATTATTTCCGTGCGCTTCCCTGGCAGCGGTAGTTTTTCCGGCTGCACTGGGCTTCCCTTTCAGGTTCCAAGCTGCGCTGAGTTTTTCACACTTAGCTCGCCGGATTATTTTCCGCTGCGATGCTCTCAAACAGGAAGGCATTCATGACTATGATTGATCACGTCTCCCATTCCGCGCGCTTCAAAACAGCGTTCACCTTTCTGCGCCTGGCGTTAGCACCGGTCCTGATGCTGGCTTTTCTGAACGCCGGTTCGACAGTCACCGGTCAGGTGAACTCAGATCTATTGCAGTCGCTTCATTGGCGCAGCATCGGTCCGTTTCGCGGCGGCCGCACGCGCGCGGTAGCCGGCGTGCCTTCGCAACCCAACGTTTTTTATGTCGCTCAGGTTAATGGTGGGGTATTCAAGACGACGGACTATGGCCGCACCTGGTTCCCAATTTTTGACGAGCAACCAACGGGCTCCGTCGGTTGTATCGCCATAGCCGCGTCCAACCCAAACATTATTTATGTCGGCAGCGGCGAAGGCTTGCAGCGACCAGATCTTTCTGTCGGCGACGGCATTTATAAATCCATCGACGGGGGAGAAACCTGGACGCATCTGGGTCTGCGCGATGGACAACAAATTCCACAAATAGCCGTCGATCCAAAGAATCCCGATCACTTGTTAGTGGCTGTTGCCGGTCATCCGTATGGGCCGAATGAAGAACGCGGCGTGTTCCGCTCGACCGATGGCGGCAAGACCTTCGAAAAGGTCCTCTACAAAGACGAAAACACCGGCGCCGCCGATGTGCTGATCGATCCGTCACATCCGGACGTTGCCTACGCCTCGCTGTGGGAAGCGCGTCAGGGCCCCTGGGAAAATGCTGCCTGGAATGGAACTGGTGGCGGAATATTTAAATCTACGGACGGGGGCAAGAATTGGAAGCAACTGAGTAAGGGCTTGCCCGCGGGAATTATCCAGGCAAACCTGACCATCTCCGCGAGCTCATCGAAACATTTGTTTGCCTCGGTCGCTTCGCCGGACGGAGTAAAGCTCTATGCTTCGGATGACGGTGGCGACAATTGGACGGTTGCAACTAACGATGCGCGTCCGGCTGGGCGTATCGGCGGCGGTGACCTGCCCGTCCCACGCATTGATCCTAAGAATCCCGACGTCATTTATGTCGCCAGCACTGTCTGCTGGAAATCCAGCGATGGCGGCAAGACTTGGCTAGGTTTTCGTGGCGCGCCCGGCGGTGACGACACGCAAAACATTTGGATCAACCCAAACAACACGGAAATTATTTTGCTTGGTTACGACCAGGGCGCAATCATCACCGTGAATGGCGGCAAGTCGTGGAGTAGCTGGTACAACCAATCGACCGCCCAGCTCTATCACGTCGGAGCCGACAACGCTTTTCCCTATCGCCTTTGCAGTGGCCAGCAAGAGAGCGGTTCAGTTTGCATCTCGAGTCGCGGCAACGATGGTCAGATAACTCTTCGCGAATGGCATCCGGTCAGCGCAGAGGAATACGGCTTCGTCACTCCCGATCCGCTCGATCCGGACATCGTTTATGGCGGCAAGCTGACTCGTTATGACCGTCGCACGGCGCAGGCGCAGAATATTTTGCCCAAACTGTTTCGCGCGCCGGACTTTCGCATGCTACGCACTCAGCCAGTGATTTTTTCCCCAATCGATCCACACGTTTTATACTTCGCTGCCAACACGTTATGGAAAACAAGAGACGCGGGCCGCAACTGGCAACAGATTAGTCCGGATTTGACGCGCAAGACGTTCGAACTTCCGGCGACGATTGGCAAGTATCGCTCGCAACCGACGGCGCAACCAACCCAGCGCGGTGTCATCTATTCCGTCGGGCCCTCGCCGCTTGATATCAAACGCCTCTGGGCGGGAACCGACGACGGACTGGTCCATCTGACTAATGACGGTGGCGCCCATTGGAACAATGTCACGCCGGCACAGCTCAAGGCCTGGCAGAAGATTTCGATCATCGACGCCAGTCATTTCAATCCCGCCACGGCCTACATCGCCGTCAATACAATTAGGCTTGATGACCTGCGGCCGCACATCTATCGCACGCGCGACTCAGGTTCCACCTGGACCGAAATAACGAATGGCATTCCAAACAATGAGAACGTGAACGTTGTGCGTGAAGATCCAGAACGGCAGGGATTGCTCTTTGCCGGCACCGAACGCGCCGTTTACGTTTCGTTTGACGACGGCGATCACTGGCAGTCGCTACGGTTGAACATGGCTGCTAGTTCCGTTCGCGACTTGATCATTAAAGGCGACGATCTTTGTGTGGCAACGCACGGGCGCGGCTTTTGGATTCTTGACGACATCACGCCGCTGCGGCAGTTGGAAACCAAAGTGACTAGTGCCGAAGCGTTCCTGTTCCGACCGCAAACTGCGATGCGCGTGCGCTGGAATATGAACACCGACACGCCGCTGCCGCCGGACGAACCTGGCGGTGAGAATCCGCCGGATGGCGCGGTTATTGATTACTATCTTGGCTCGGCGCCGACAGGCGCGGTGACTTTGGAAATTCGTGACGCGGCGGGCCAGGTTCTGCGGCGTTTTTCCAGCGCCGATCCGGTTCCCGCGATTGATCCGCTGCTGTCGATTCCCACTTACTGGGTGCGGCCGCCGACGGGACTCTCCAGCGCAACGGGTATGCATCGCTTTTTGTGGGACATGCATTACGCGCCAGTGCCCGGCGAAAAACCTTCGTATCCAATCGCCGCCGTTTATCGCAACACAGCGCCCAACTTCACCTCGCCCTGGGTAATGCCGGGCAAGTACATCGTTGTGCTAAACGTAAATGGGAAAAGTTATACACAAACTCTAACCGTGCAGATGGATCCGCGCGTTAAGACACCCACTCGCGACTTGGCTGAGCAATTCAGGTTGTCGAAACAACTGTACGATACGTGGGTCGCTTTCAACCTGATAACAAATCAGTCCAATCCGATAAGCAAACAACTCGCCGACTTGCGCTCGACGGCAAAGACTGATGAAGTCAAGACTCAGATTGATGCGTTTGTGCAGAAGGTTAACGCGCTGGTTGGCGCCGAAGTCGCTCGGCCCGACTTGGCCAATAGGTTAACGGCTCTAAGCGCGCTCGCCAGACTAAAGACGCTCTTCGGAGTTCTTCAGGACGCGGACGCAGCGCCCACGCCGCAGACGGTGGCCGCTGTTACCCAGTTACAAACAGATGCACAGTCGCTGCGGACTCGCTGGCAAGCACTGACGTCGCAGGATATCGCAACGTTAAATCAACAACTGCGGGCAGCGGGGTTGACGCCGATTAGTCTGGAGGAACAAAGATAAGATCGGTGCTCAGTGTCGTTCATAACTCAGGTGTTCCTCTGGCCGCATGCCATATTCGAGCAATCTCGACGATCTTCCGCCCGTGATCGACGCGATAAACGATACGGTAAGATCGAACAAGAACTTCACGGAGTTGAACAAGTCGCCTTATCGCTTATCGTCATGGAAACCAAACCGACCAACGCGGCTTTGCCGTCTGATGTGCGGAAGGGCTCTGCCCTTCCGGAAACTCGTCCATGAATTTCGGGGCTCTGCCCCTAATGTTGGGGGCGCAGCCCCTGAAATTTCCAGGGGCTTGAACGGTGGGGCATAGCCGCCACCGCACATCAGGCGGCAGAGCCGTAACCACCATCACGCCTTCCCTAATGGTCGGGCTAATGCCCTGTCGCAAATCTTGATCACCCGCTCGAAAGGCGTATCATGCGGACGCCTTTCTTCAGCCAGTAGTTATCGCGCGTGCATGCCGAAGGAGAAACTTCAATGCCACATCTGATCATCGACACCGGGAACACCGCTTTCATGTTGCTTTGCTCCAGTCTGGTCATGCTGATGACACCGGGGCTGGCGTTTTTCTATGGTGGACTCGTCGGGCGCAAGAATGTGCTGGCGATAATGATTCAGAGTTTCGTGTCCATGGGTTGGACCACCGTGCTGTGGTGGGCTTTTGGTTTCTCGCTTTGCTTTAGCGGCGATCTAAAAAGCGGCACAGACTTTTTCGGTATTCTGGGCAACTTTAACTGGGTCTTTCTGCGCGGGATTACTTTGGACACGCCGTCTCTGATCAACCCGTCGATCCCAATGATCGTTTTCTGTGCTTATCAGATGATGTTTGCAATCATCACACCGGCGCTGATTACCGGGGCCTTTGCGAATCGGGTTACGTTCAAAGCGTATATGCTGTTTCTTACCGGCTGGCTTACGCTCGTCTACTTTCCGTTTGTGCACATGGTGTGGGGCGGCGGCATCATGGCGAGTTGGGGCGTGCTGGATTTCGCGGGTGGCATCGTGGTCCATAACATCGCCGGCATTGCGGCGCTGGCGTCGGTCCTTTATGTCGGCAGGCGTCGGGTGGCGGACTCGGGCCCGCACTCAATCCCGCTCGTGGCGCTGGGCACGGGCCTGCTCTGGTTTGGCTGGTACGGTTTCAACGCGGGCAGCGAGTTTCGCGTCGACTCAGTTACCGCTGTGGCTTTTTTGAATACCGACCTTGCCGCCAGTTTTGCGGCCATCGCCTGGCTTTGCATGGATTGGATGACGACCAAGAGGCCGAAGTTTCTAGGTTTGTTAACCGGCGCCGTGGCAGGCTTGGCCACCATCACGCCGGCAGCGGGTTATGTTTCACCGGCAACAGCCTGTCTGATTGGCATCATCGCGGGCGTGGTCTGCTTTTATGCCGTGGCGCTGAAGAACAGACTTCGTTGGGACGACGCGCTTGATGTCTGGGGCGTGCACGGGGTCGGTGGTTTCCTTGGCATTGTTCTTTGCGGCATCTTCGCTACTACGTTATTCAATCCAGCCGGTGTGGACGGCTTGCTGCGTGGCAACACGCATTTCTTCCTGGTCCAACTCGGTGCGGTCGCTCTCTCTTCAATCTGGGCCTTCGTCTTTACTTATGGAATGCTCTGGACGATAGACCGAATTACGAAAGTGAAAGTCGATGAAGCCGGGGAGCTTGAGGGACTCGATAGGGCCATCCATGGCGAAGCGGCGTATGTGGAAGGTATTTGAAGAAAGCAGCAACAACTTCTCGTACGGTGTTGTTGTGATGCCGACGTAGCTGAATAAGTCTTCTCAATTTGACCGGCAAAAGGCGGAACACGAATGAAGATCGCGTTGAAATATGGACTGCTAATAACCGCCGTCGTCCTGCTCTGGATTGTGATTGTTCGCGGGTGGTTGGGAATGGGCGCTGGTCCCGGGGGACAGATTGTCGCCTTCGTGCTTTTCAATGTCGTGACCATCGTCGCAATTCTTTTCGGAATTAAGGAACGGAAGAACGCTCTCGGCGGCGACTTGAACTTTAAAGAAGCCGTGAAGACAGGCATGAGAATTTCGTTGGTCTACGCCATCTCCGCATGTCTGCTTTTTATGATTGAATTTTTGCTAGCTGGACCAAAACTGCTATTGGAGGACTCGGGTCCCACGCCCGGTCCGCTGTGGCAGATCGCAGCGATGAAATATGCCGGATTGTTCTTTGGGTCATTGTTTTTTGGTTTGATCTATTCAACCCTGATCGCTTTTTTCCTCGCGCGGCGGTTGGAACGCGAGTCGACAGAAATCATTTAGAACACTTACGGTACCAACACCACCTTGCCGATGTTTTTGCGCGCCTCCATGTAAGCGTGCGCCGCGCCTGCCTGATCGAACGGGAACGCCTTGTCGACATGAGGTTGAATCCAGCCTTCATTAATTCCCTCCATAATCGCCTGCACCCATTCAGCAACTTTCTCCGGCTCATGCCACATGTGACCAAGATTCAAACCAAAGACGCCGCGGTTCTTGCTCAACAAACTCAACGGATGAAACCGTGGCATTTGCGCAGCAGCCTTTACCATTTTCAGCTTGCCCCTCAGACCATCTGCCGATGCAGTTGAAACGCCAAACATGCCGAGCCGTCCGGTCGTTCGCAATGCCTTATAACTCTTTCTCCAATGCCCACCCCCGATCGGATCGATAACTAATTCGACGCCACGTCCTTCGGTCATTTGTTTCAGCGGGGGTAGCCAATCCTGATTGCGATAATCGATTGGATGGTCCAAACCTCGTTGGCGCAGAAAATCGTGCTTGCCGGGACTGGCCGTGCCGTATGTCGTTGCGCCGATGTGTTTGGCGATATCGAGTGCGGCCAGGCCGACGCCACCGCCGGCGTTATGAATCAAAACTGACTCGCCTCTTCGCAGGCCACCCATCACGACAAGCAGCGCCCAGGCTGTCAGGTAATTCACCGGAACGGCGGCCGCCTCTTCAAAGCTAAGCGAATCAGGTTTGGGGAAAAGCTGCCGCTCCTGAACAACAACTTTTTCTGATTGACCACCAAAACGCGTCATCGCCACGACCGGTTTTCCAATCAGGTCGCGATCGACAGTTTCTCCGACCGACTCAATAACACCGGCAACTTCGTAGCCCATCACGCAAGGCTTTGCTGGTCCATCGGGATAGAGTCCCTGGCGGGCGAGTATGTCCGCGAAGTTGAGGCCGGCCGCGCGCACCTTAACGACTACTTCGCCGGGTTTCGCCTGCGGGTCGGGTGACTCCTGCACCTGGAGAACGTCAGTGCCGCCATTTTTTCTGGTTACGATCTGCCGCATGGAGTTATCAACCTGACTTCAGAATTCCGATCAGGTCAGTGCCATCGTCATATTTGATATTCGTTATCTTCCAACCAGCCGGGCGCGAGGCAAGCAAGAACGTGACCTCTTGTTTCTTGCCAATGTTTGTGAAGCTCACTAGCACTGTCGCCGTGCCGTCGTTCACCATTGCTTTATGAATGACGAAGTTTTTGATTTCCATGTCTTGCGCGTTGTACAGCGGATCGCCATCGAGTGGTCCAACTTCGTCCGGCGAGTTGGGCATATTCCAAATCAGGTCGGCAAGCTCCTTGTCAAAATAACGATCGACCAGCGCCCGGCTCTTGTTTTGAAAAAACGGGCTTTGCTTCTTGTGTTGCCGGTACAGATCTGCAGCCACTTGGTCGGGCGTTAGGCGACTGATCGATTTTGTGCGCCGCTGAGCCACCGCGGAAAAGCTAATACCTGGAATTACGATCGCTATAAAGACGACTTTGTTTATTGTCTTCATGTCAAGACCTTAATTGTTGCTGATATTCGTTGTGCGAGCCAATCCAAAACCAATGAGGGTGCTTTCGTGGTCTCGCGCTAGAGCTCGCCAACCGCGCGTGATGCGAACCGACCAATATGCCCCCTTTACGCTCAAAGTCACGTGTAGTAAAGGATGAACCGCTTGAGGAAGAACTCGTCATAAAAGGCGCAGAGTTTATTAAGCTCTGCGCCTGTAGCGATCACAATCACAGACTGAAGTCTGTGCCACTAGCTAGCGGTCTTTGCTGCCGTGTCAGTTCTCTCAGTCTTGTTTGGTTGCGGCGTAATACGAAGGTAAGGCTTCGGCGCTTTCCAGCCCGCAGGAAACTTTGTCTTCGCGTCTTCGTCAGACATCGAAGGCACGATGATCACATCATCGCCGTCTTTCCAATTTACCGGCGTGGCCACGCTGTACTTGGCAGTCAACTGCAGCGAATCGATGACGCGCAGGATCTCCTGGAAGTTGCGACCGGTGCTGGCCGGATAAGTCAACATCAATTTGACCTTCTTGTCGGGCCCAATGATATAGACAGACCGCACCGTAAAGATGTCGCTGATTTCCGGGTGGATCATGTCATAGAGTTCGGAAATCTTGTGATCCGGATCGGCAATGATGGGAAAGTTCAGAGCGGATCCTTGCGTTTCTTTGATGTCTTCTGCCCAGCGTTTGTGTGAATCCGCAGGGTCGACGCTGAGGCCGACTACTTTTACGCCGCGGCGATCGAATTCCGGCTTAAGTCGCGCGCACTCACCAAGCTCGGTCGTGCACACCGGCGTGAAATCTTTTGGGTGGGAAAACAGCACGGCCCAACTGTCGCCAATCCATTCATGAAAACGCATTGGACCATCGGTGGTATCAGCGGTGAAATCGGGAGCAATATCTCCTAAGCGTAAAGCCATTTCATATCTCCTTCCGAAAGTGGATCAAACTTCCTGATTTGACAGGATAGGTCGGCGGTTCAGTAGTTGTATTGAGTCCACCACGCTTTTACAACCAAAGTGGCGGCAAGTCAATCTAAGCACTACCCAAAAGGGAGCCCCGGCGTCCCCCTTCTTAACGTCCGTCAGACTTAATGGTATTATCAAGCTTCCCCTTTATTTCCCCTTTGCTTCTCGCAGACGAAAATGTCTAGCAAAGTATCCAACAACGAAGTGGCACAAAGCTCGAAAGCGTTGGGCGCCGATCTGTACCAGGCGATCTTTCGTCATTCGCGCGAACCCGTGGCCATCATCGACCTCCAGGGCGTGTACCTGGAACAGAATGCCGCGCACGCGCAACTGCTGGGTTACACCGACGCCGAACTCCGCAGTCAAACGCCGGCAATTCACATGGGCGCCGCAGTCTTTGATGAAGTGGCCCGCGCGCTCGCACAGGACGGGGAGTATCGCGGCGACGTAGTAAGTCGGACGAAGAACGGCGAAACCCGGCACCTGGAATTATCAGCTTTCGCGATGCGAAACGAAGCCGGCGAGCCGCTTTGCTTTATCGGCATCAAGCGCGACATTACTGAGCGCAAGCACGCGGAAGAAGCGCTGCAACGCAGCGAAGCAGAGTTAACTGACTTTTTTGAAAACGCCGCCATCGGACTGCACTGGGTTGGACCAGACGGCACGATCCTGCGCGTCAACCAGGCCGAGCTGGACATGCTTGGCTACCAACGCGACGAGTACGTCGGCCGGAACATCGCGGAGTTTCATGTTGACGGTGATGTTATCGAAGACATTCTGACGCGGCTGAGTGCCGGCGAAGTAATACATGATTACGACGCCCGCATACGCTGCAAGGACCGCGCGGTTAAGTACGTTCGCATCAACTCCAGCGTGTACCGCGAAGCGGGTAAGTTTATCCATACACGCTGCTTTACCCGTGACATTACCGATCGCCAACGAACTGAAACAAGGCTGGCCCTGCAGTACGCGGTCACACAGATTCTTTCTGAATCGCACGACTTCATTGAAAGCGCGGGCCGCATTCTACAAGCTGCCTGCGAAAGCCTCGAATGGGAAGTGGGCGAGCTGTGGCGAGTGGACCAGGCAGCCAACGTACTGCGCTTTGCAGAGCTGTGCCATGCCTCGGAAACAAAAACGCCGGAGTTCGATGAGCTGACGCGAACTTCCACTTTTGAAAAAGGCATCGGCCTGCCGGGACGTATCTGGGCCAGCGGGGAGCCAGTCTGGATTGATAACATCGTTGTCGATAAAAATCTCCCGCGTTCCTCGGTGGCCGCGCGCGAAGGATTGCGCGGCGCTTTTGGTTTCCCCATTAAACTTGGCGAAGAAGTGTTGGGCGTAATCGATTTCTTTAGCCCCGAGGTTAGAACGCCGGATGACGAACTGCTCAGAATAGTGGCAAGCATCGGCGGCCAGATCGGGCAGTTTACCGAACGGAAACGTGCGGAGGAAAGACTAGCCGAATTGCTGGATAGCGAACGGGCCGCGCGCGGCGAGGCCGAAAGAGCGAACCGTTTGAAGGATGAATTTCTGGCCACGCTTTCGCACGAACTGCGCACCCCTTTGAACGCAGTGATTGGCTGGGCGCGCATGTTGCGGTCAGGCCATTTGGACCAGGCGAGCGCCAGCCACGCCCTGGAGGTAGTTGAGCGCAACGCCTGGGCGCAGAAACAGATAATTGAAGACATACTGGATGTGTCGCGCGTAATCACCGGCAAACTGCAAATGAACCTCACCGCCGTCGATCTGGTGGCATCCGTCGATGCAGCGCTGGATGCGGTCCGCCCGGCGATGGAGGCTAAAGAGATAAAAATTGAAACCGTGCTTGACTCGAACCTGCGTTTGGTTTCCGGCGACCCCGATCGGTTGCAGCAGGTAATTTGGAACGTTCTTTCAAACGCGGCAAAGTTTACGCCGGGCGGCGGCAAGGTTCAGATCGGGGTGGGCCAGAAAAACGCGCACGTCGAAATCGAGATTAAGGATACGGGACCCGGAATTGATCCAGCCTTCCTACCGCACGTGTTCGAGCGCTTTCGCCAGGCCGATGGCACCACCACACGCACGCATGGCGGTCTGGGTCTGGGTCTGGCAATTGTTCGCCACCTGGTTGAGTTGCATGGCGGAACTATTGGCGTCGACAACCGGATTGATGGCCCAGGCGCCGTCTTCACAATTCGGCTGCCGCTGCCCACCGGCGAGTTGCGCGCTGAGTCACTAACAAATGCCGCTGCTAGTTTTAAGGACCAGCAAGCCGAGGCCCCGGGTCTCCAGGGATTGCGGATACTAATCGTCGACGACGAAACCGATGCGCTCGACCTAATCAGCATGGAGTTGGCCCAACACGGCGCCAAGGTTACGGGCGTTCCCAGTGCCGCAGAAGCTTTGCAGGCTCTGTCCCGGGAAACGTTTGACGTGCTGATCAGCGATATTGGAATGCCGCAAATGGATGGATACGATCTGATACGCCAGGTTCGGAAGCAGGAAGCCGGCACCGAAAAGCCACTTCCGGCAATAGCACTTACTGCCTACGCGCGCGTGCAGGATCGCATGCGCGCGATTCTAGCCGGCTATAGCACTCACGTCGCGAAACCAGTGGAAGCAAATGAACTGCTGACCGTGGTCGCCAGCCTCGCGGGCCGGTTAGGAAAGAGCTAGTCTCCCGAAGACCGTGCAAAATCTATCATTCGTCATTTGACATCGATCATTTA
>JBDTTW010000086.1:0-3019 GCA_039930405.1 bacterium | reverse complement strand
GCGGACCTTGGGGAAATTGCCGAGAACGCAAAAGACTACGCGCGCAAGAACCCGGGCCAGGCAATTCTGATCTCGGCAGCGGCTGGTCTCTTGGTTGGTTTGATTCTTCGCGGCCGGCGCTGAGCTGTTTTGCGAAACAGCGCAGCTTAAACAAGGAGACACACCAATGGCAGCTTCAGCTACAGGTGCGACCTCGACGGCGATGTCGCCACGAACGGAGAACGACAATTTGCCATCGCTTTTTAGCCGCTTAGGCGATGACGTGATGCAGCTCTTCGATACCAAGATTAGTTTGCTCAGGGTCGAATTGAAGGAAGAGGCGAATACCTATGCTCGCGGCGGCGCAATGATCGCAGTCGGTGGTGTTATCGCAGCGATTGGCTTTGCACTGCTGAACGTCGCGGTTGCATTTGGGATATCGGTCCTGCTTGCCAGCGTCGACATCAGCCAAGCTGCCAGGTACGCCATCGGTTTTCTGTCGGCGGGTGTGCTGTATCTGATAGTGGGCGGAATCATCGTCAGCACCATGAAGAACCGTCTCGCCAGGCAAAGCCTGGTGCCCGACCGGACAGTTGCAGAACTAAGAAAGGACAAGCAATGGCTGAAGAACGAAATTTAGGACTCGCGCGCGCGCGCGAAACCAGCGACGAAGACCCATCGAAAGAGGCGTTGCAGCGCCGCATGGAAGAGGCACGCGATTCGATTACCAACACAGTAACGGAGATCAAGGACAACGTGGCGCAGCAATATGAAAACGTTAAGGACGCGCTCGATTGGCGTGAACACTTCAAGAAGCAACCTGTAGCCTGGAGCGTTGGAGCCGCCGGCGTGGGCTTCTTCGTGGGTTACGGCCTCGCTGCCGCACTTAAGGGCGATAATGTCGGCGAGATCCCCTATGCTTCGCAGACAATGCGCGCCTATGCCGCAAAACCTGTAGTCGGTGAACCACTCGCAAATGCCATGTCGGCCACGAAGACAAATGGCAAAGACGATGGACCGGGTCTGATGGAGAGGTTCAAAGAAACCTCAGCCTACGATCGCTTGAGCAAGGAAGCAGGATCGCTCGGGGATCGGTTGGTCGAAGAACTTTCGACTACGGCGCAACAGGTTGTTTTGCCGGCGCTGCTCAAAAAGATCAAAGGTTGGATTGGCATTGATCTCTCCGCTAAGACCAAGAGCCCGTCAATGGCAAGTGAACAAAAGCCACGTGTGAGCTATGAGCCTTCGCTGGCGCAGTCGAGAGAGTTCTAAAGAGCTTTCGAGCTTACAAGAGAAAAGGCGAGCAGCAGTGCTCGCCTTTTTTATGTCCCGTTTTTCCAAAACCCGCGGAGCGGGTGAGAGCATAAACCTTTCTCACCAGACGTTCCCTAAGTCTTTCGGACTTTCGACAAGCTAAAGCTTAGCGAACATTCACCGGTTTGCGCGGCACCTTTTCATCGCGCATCGCGGCGTTGTAAATAAACGCTGCCATGATTGTCGCCGCCTGTTTCATGTCGTCGCCCTGCACCCGATCAAAGACGTCCTGATTTGAATGGTGCGTGCGCGTGTCGTATTCAATCTCATCCTGAATAAACTGAAATCCGGGGAGACCAATCGCGTCGAACGACAGATGGTCCGTGCCGCCAGTGTTCGCGATCGAAAGCGTGGCCGCGCCCATATCGCGAAACGGCACCAGCCATTGGCGAAACAGCGACCGTACGGTTTCGTTGTTCTGCAAATAGACGCCGCGAATTTTTCCCGTTCCGTTATCGAGATTGAAATAGACGTCGAGCTTGTCGTAATCGGGCTTTTGAATGACCTGGGCCACTGGCGCCGCAACCGAAGAGGGTTCGCCGGTCGGGCCGGGGCTGGGCGACGGCGCCGGCACTTCCCCAAAATGTTCCGTCACGTAAGCCTTTGAACCGAGCAGTCCTTGTTCTTCGCCGGTCCATAACGCGACCCGAATTGTGCGCCGCGGCTTAAGACCGAGAGCTTGAATGATACGCGCGGCTTCCATCGCAACTGCAACGCCGGCGCCGTTGTCGGTGGCGCCCGTGCCGGCATGCCAGGAATCCATGTGGCCGCCCAGCATCACAATCTCATCTTTAAGATCTGTGCCGGGAATTTCCGCGATCGTGTTGTAGCCCATCGGGTCGGTGTCTTGCCATTCGACATTTAGGTCGACGCTCATCTTTGGTTTCTCACCGGCCTGAATCATGCGCACAATGCGATTGTACTGTTCGACGGCGAGCACTATCTGCGGCGTCACCTGAGTAGCGCGTTTGTCGTATGACTGAAGCAAGCGTGGTGCGTTTGGCCCAAACGAATCGGCGGTCACTGGCTGCGCAACGGTAGCCGACTGAACAAAGATCGTCCCGCCATCTCCAGTGCGACTGGGTTCAACCAAAACCGCAGCGCCTTGGTCGCGAAAGAACAAATACTTTTGCATGCTGAACACTTGCGCGGCGCGCTGTGCCGGACCAAACCGTCGCCCGCCACCGCCACGTGTTGGTTCAGGCGCATCAGCAAGCTCTAATAGATTCTTCTCGTCGAGGCGCGTGCCTAACGGTTCGAAATGCGCTTTCACTTCCCGCACTGCCGAAGTCAAGACAATCGCGCCTTTGAGTTTTCCTTTGAACTGCTGCAACTCCGTTTCATCTTTTGCGTCGACGTAGACTATGGGAGCATTCAACGTTCCTGAAATCGCAGGCGACCACGCTTTCGGATAAGCGATCAAGGGGATGTTCAACGGTTCGCTTACCTGCGCCGAAAACCGTTTCAGCGTCCAGCCACGACCGAAAGGCCCCCACGCTTCGAGGTGCGCATTCTGAAGTCCAAACTTCGTAAGTTGATCGCGCGTCCATTCATTGGCGCGCCTCATGCCCGGCGATGCGGTCAGGCGGGGTCCAATCACGTCGCTGAGGTAACTCAACGTCTGCATAACCTGGGAACGATTGAGCCCTTCGTCCTTAATTTTTACGATGGGATCATTCGGATCAGGCTGCGCAACTCGCGTTCCGGTCTGTTGCGTTCCGGGGGC
>JBDTTW010000085.1:0-4010 GCA_039930405.1 bacterium | reverse complement strand
AAGCCGCCGCACTCCAAAATGAAGAAAGAAGTATTTGATGTTTTGATTGTGGGCGCCGGACCGGCGGGTTCATTTGCAGCTGAGCGTCTAGCGGCGGGCGGCGCGCGCGTGGCGCTGTTTGATGGCCGGCCCGAAGGCGAGCCAAAAGCCTGCGGCGGCGGCGTTACTGCGAAAGCACTGAAAGCCTGGCCGCATTTGCTTGGCGCGGTTGGCCGCACTGTCAATGAGTTGGAGTTATATTCGCCGTCCGGTCAGCGCCTGCACTTGAAACTCGACGAGCCGTTCGCGATCTATTCGCGCCTCGCGTTCGATTCGTATCTCCGCGATCGTGCGCAGGCAGCCGGCGCTGAAGTCATCTCGCAAAAAATTTCCGCGCGAGCGATAACTCAAACAACTACTGGCTGGTCTTTGCGCGATGCGAGCGGAGTTACCTGGACCACAAGATTTCTGGTGGCCGCGGACGGTGCGAACAGCGGCATCGCCAAGAAATTGGCGGGCCCACTCGCCGCCGCCGACATGGAAGTCGCATTTGGTTACCGCGCGCCCTTGCCGGAAAAGGCCGAGGCGCCAACTGTCGTTGCTTTTCTGCCAAAGTGGGTTGGTTATGCCTGGGCCTTTCCGCGCCTCGACCACATCTCGTTTGGCATTGCGACGACGCAAGAGGATTTTAATCACAAAGCGCTCGACGAGTTGCTGTGGCAATTCATGGTTGGGTATTACCAGCAGCGCGAGAATGGCAAGGCGAAGATTTGGTCCAGCGTAGACACAGATGCGGCGCTGGGGATTGAAAAGAATTTGCGAGCGACTGCCGAACGCTATGCAGCGCGGATTCCCGGACTGGCAGACAAAACCTGGGACAAGCGGCGCGCATCAGGCGAACGTTGGGCGCTGCTCGGTGATGCCGCAGGCTTTGCTGATCCAGTGACAGGCGAGGGTATTTACTACGCCCTGCGCTCGGCAGAACTCTTCGCTGACGCTTTTCTCGAAGGTGGGCCGGAAGATTATGAGGCACGCTGGCGCAAAGATTTTGGCGCTGAGCTGCGCCGCGCTTCACAAATGCGTCGGCGTTTCTACGGAAATTTCTTCGGCGCGCCATTTACGGAAAGAATGATCGAGTTTGCCCGGGGGCATCGTGGCATCAAGAAAGTGCTGGGCGATCTGGTAGCCGGCGAGCAGGGTTACGTGGACTTGAAAAGAAAGTTGGCGCGTAAAGCGTTGCGACCGTTCTAGGTGATGAAGCCGCTGGGGGTCCAAGTATTAGCCGCGAATTTGCACGGATAAACGCAGATCAGAAAAACAATCAAGAACCCGGAAAACAATTGACACAAGACGGTTTCAATTAGTTTTCCGGCCCGATCCGCGTAAACCCGCGGCTGATTGCCTTCTGTATTGTCGCGACCCTAGGGTGCCAGGCGCTTGATGGACCATGAGCCATCGGCTTGAAGGTCGTAAGCGATGCGGTCGTGCAGCCGGCCGGGACGGTTTTCCCAGAATTCAATTCGTTCGGGCGTTAGCCTGAACCCACCCCAGTGCGCCGGGCGTTCAACCTCGCGATCCTGATACGCTCTTTCCAAAGTGCGCAGACGCTCTTCTAAAACTTCACGACTTTCGATCACTTCACTTTGCGGCGAGGCGAGCGCGCCCAACTGACTTTCGCGCGGCCTAGTTTTGAAATATTCATTGGACTCGGCTGCTGAAACCCGCTCGACGCGGCCTTCAACTCGCACTTGACGATCCAGCCCGACCCAGTAAAAGCAGAGCGCGGCCTGCGGGTTCCCATCGAGTTCCTTCGCCTTCGCGCTGCGATAATTTGTGTAGAAAACAAAACCGTCGGCATCAGCTTGCTTCAGCAGCACTACCCGCGCCGAAGGCTTTCCCTCAGGCGTGGCTGTTGCCAGCGTCATCGATTCCGGCAAGCGCGAGCCGGACGCGATTGCTGTATTAAACCAATCCCGAAACAGCTTTAGCGGATCGCGATCGACAGTTTTCTCGTCGAGAACTTCGTCAGTTTGAGCCATTTTGTTTAGTCGCTCGAGGTTTTCGTGTATTCCGCCAATCGCGTTCGCAACTCAGCAGGAATCGGCACTGTTTTAAACGTATCGCGACGGACGGCGGCAAGTACGAAGTAGGCAGTCGCAACCAGGTCCGCTTCGCCTTTGCGTCGCACTTCAAAGTCCAGCCGCATCGACTTATTGCCGAAACGTCCGACGTAAACTGAAACTTCCAACAAGTCGTCGAGTTGCGCGGCATGAAGAAAATCGCATTCGATGTGCACGCGCGGCAACCACACGTCAAGCTCGTCAAACATGACGCTGTAGGGCAAGTTCACTGCGCGAAAGAGTTCCGTCTCGGCAAATTCAAAGAAGCGAATGTACGCGCCGTAAAAAATAATGCGCGCCGCATCAACGTCGCCCCAGCGCACGCGCTCTTCAATCGTATATTTTTTGTGCATCAGTCAAACTAAAGACCGTAAATCGTGAATTGTAAATCGTGCATGGATAAGATCAGCTTGCGACTTGCGATCTAATTCTGTTCCCCCGGGAAAACGGTCAATTGTGATCCAGATTGGCTCGGCTATTTACGATTCACGATTTACGATTCACTAAATTTAAGATGATTGGTTTCCGCTGCTTCCGCTACCGCCGAAATGAATTCTCCCAACTCAACCGGCTTGGAAAAATAACGCTGAAAACCTGCCAAAAGCGCGCGTTCCCGGTCTTCTTCCTTAGCGTAGGCCGTGATCGCGATGGCGGATATTTTCGGCGCCAGCTCGAGCGCGATGACTTTCCTGATCAAGTCATAGCCGTCTTCGCCCGGCATCGCGATGTCAGAAATCAGCACGTGCGGTTGCGCAGCCACGATCGCAGCCAGCGCTGCTGACGCTGAAGAAACCGCTGTCACGCTGGCGCTGCGTTGTCTAAGCGCTGCCGTTAATAGTTCCAGCGTGTCCAAGTCGTCGTCAACGACCAACACTTGAATCCCCGCCAAAATGTCCTGTGCTTGTCGTGGTTGAACAGTCTGTTCTACGTCGTTAGGTGGCGCGTTCAACTTTGCAAGCGCACCGATCAGCGGCAAGCGCAAACGAAAAGTCGCTCCCTTGCCAGCTCCATCACTTGCCGCGCTGATGGTTCCACCATGAATCTCGGTCAGTTGACGCGCAATTGCCAGGCCCAAGCCCAGTCCGCCATGTTGCCGCGTCGAGGTGCTGTCGGCCTGACGAAAGCGATCGAAAACGAATGGCAGGAACACAGGATCAATTCCCTGGCCGGTATCAGTTATTTCCAGCTCCACTTCAGAATCCAATTGTCGCAGCGATAGCGTTACCTTGCCGCCGGGCTGAGTGAACTTCACCGCGTTTGACAACAAATTCCAGAAGACCTGTTGCAGCCGATTTGCATCTCCGGAAACCACCGCCGGCTCCTGTGCGAAATTAGATTCGATCTGAATGCCTTTCGCTTCCGCTGTCGGACGGACGACATTTATCGCCGACTCCAACACCGGCGCGAGTTCAATCGGATGGAGCTCAAGATAAAGATTGCCCGTGATGATGCGCGAGACATCCAGAATGTCGTCGATAATCTGCGCCTGGGCTTTTGCGTTTCGCTTGATTGTCTCGATGGCCCGCGCCGCCATTTCAGTTTCCAGGCCGCCCTCGAGCATGCGCGACCATCCGAGTATCGCCGTCAGTGGCGTGCGCAGTTCGTGGGAAACGGTCGCCAGGAATTCATCTTTGAGGCGGTTCGACTCTTCCGCCGCCGCCCGCGCGGTGCTTTCACGTTCCAGCAAGCGCACATTTTCGATCGCCACCGCGGCGAGATTTGCGGCCATGCGCATGGCTGTCGCATGTTCGTCGCCATAGGCGGCTTGCTCATACGTTTGCACCTCAATGGTGCCAATCACGCGACCCATCACGGACATCGGCGCCGCCAGCGACGATTGCGGTCGCAGGCCGTTGTCAGGCCCGACGAGCACAGCCGGATGGCCACGCGTCTCTTCCATGTAGTCGCTGG
>JBDTTW010000084.1:0-13690 GCA_039930405.1 bacterium | reverse complement strand
GTCCGGCCATCACATCTGATGGTGGATGGTCGTCATTTGATTCCCTTGGACCAGTGACTGAGTAATCCACAAAGTTCGGATCGATCCAGGAAACCGCAGCGAGATCGCCGGAAGCTGCGTGGTCGAGAAATGTGGTTGGATTCACCAAGGTGCGCCGGTCAAACCAAAAAAAGTTTGAGCCGCGGCCAACTCGATAGCGGCCGTCAATCAGCCGGAGAGTCGCCATGTCATGAGCGTACCAGCGCCACGATGCGTTCGCTGAATCCAAATGCCGCACGAACGAAGGTAAGTCATAGATGGGGACTTTCTTGTTGCTCTTGCTCGGTGATTGGCCCGTCAGTGAATACAAGCGGTTGGGCCAGGTAGCGCCGGGAACGGAACAGAACCACGAATCACAAACGCAGAAGTGGCGCACGAGATGATCATAAACCGGAACAGCAGAGGCGTTGTGGTAACCCATGATCTGGCCCGGCTCGTCTTCCGGGTGAATGCTGGCATAGTTGTCAACGAAGCCGCCGTTGTTATTACTCAACTGCACCGCGACAGCGTCTCCCTGGTGGCCGGGGTCGTGCTCGAAAACAGTTGTCGTGAGGTGATGCACAGGAAAGGAGGCGAGGTTATGGGTATTTGCCATCCCGACCTCGAGTCCGTTTATTTCCGGGTTGGATCCTTCAAGTTTCAAATAACCCAACATGTGATCGAACGAGCGATTCTCCATCATCAGCACAACGATGTGATCTATTTTCTCCAAATTATCGATTGGCCCACCCGGCACGAACCTAACTGGAGCGGCACGCGCCACGGTCGGCTTCAGGGAACGACTGCGCGCAGTCTTTGCCGCAACGGCCCGACTGGCCTGCGCGCCTCGTGCGGTAACTTTTTTGGTTGTGCGCGGAGCTTTTGTCACTGCCTTACGCTTCGTGGCTTTCTTTGCGGCGCGAGCTTTCCTGGATTTCTGAGGCATCTTGTTGCTCCCTTTGTCTGTGAGTTGGGATTGTCTTTTTGTAGCAGGACTTCGGTCTGGGACCCGCCGGCACAGACTAGAGTCTATGCCACTCCAATCCTAGCTTTCTTCAACTATGCGCGCGTTCGACTGACCGTAGTGTTGGTACGCTCCCCAGGTCGATCCCAAATTGAAAATTTTCCGGCGCGCATCGGCAAGAGCGTCGCCTAGTAACTTTCCGTTCATTGCCTGCGTGTAAAAAACTTGCGCAAACTCCAGCGCCGCCGCGTCGTCTACCGCCCAACCGGTGCCGATGTAGTTCTGCACGCCGCGGGCGAAAAATGCTTCCGCCAGTCCTGCCAGTTTTTGATTTGTTTGTTCGACCGAAGATTCCTGGCCGCGGTTGGTGACTGCTGAAAAACAGGCATTGGCAAAGACGACGCGAGGCACCTGCCGGGCGCGGAAAATCTCGCGAGCAGAAAGCGTAACCTTGGGACTGAATACCCAGCCGCTCCTGTTTGGTTTATCTTCGTCGTATCTTGCATGCCCGGAATAATGCACGATGTCGAACGTCTCATTCAGAAGCAGCGCCAGGATTTTTATCGGGTCGCATTCTTCAGGCCCGAGACAAGAGACAATCTCAATGTCTAACTCACCACGCAATCGCTCCTGATGTTCTCGCAAGATCTTAACCACTTCCTGTCCTTCCTGGAGGGCCCCAGCGAGCCTCAGATCCGGATCAGACGCCGGATCAGCGATCACCAGTACGCGTAGACTTTTATTGAGGGGAGGAGCAATGCCGGGTGCGCCAGCCAGCATCGTGCGGAACTGCCGCGTCAGTCTCAAATCGGTACCAAAATAAGTGCGGTGGTGCTTAGGTCCGTAGCACGCCATCTCCCAGGGAAGGGCGGCCGTGTCTTTGTCCACGACCAGCGTGAGCGATTTCCCGTCGTCGATCATCCGCTCGAAATCTTCAGGGAAAATATATTCGAGTAGCAGGAGGCCGAATGTCTCGTGACTCTCTTCGTTTTCGCCTTTTCTTAGTTGTGTAGCAATGCCGGTTGTAAAGAAAGGTTGCACCTCGACTTCGCGCACCGGTACGACAGCACTGTTCGTCAGAGCGGAAAAGCTGTAACCCTCTTCGCCGCGCTCGATGGTGATGCGATTGACGAATCGTGAGAAATGGGAGGCCCGGCTGGCAGTTGGGGTAACAATCGCGCGTTTGCCTTTTCGTGCCCGCACGATCTCTTCCGTCATCGTGACTTCGATATTGGGAATGCGTTCTTTGGCAATCACATCTTTGAGAACTTTAACGATCTCGGCATAGCGATCCTTGTTGTACTCCACTAAATGGAACGTCGCGACCCGTTCTTCTGGATCTACGTGATGAAGCGCATCGCAGAAACCGGAAAGCAGTCCCTTTACCGCGTCCTCGATTTCAAGGTTACCCTCTCCAGAACCGATCAATACGCTGGCGAAGCTGTGGAGTTTGAGAGCTGAAACCGAGTAACAGATGTTCATTGCGAGGTAGCAAAGATCGTGGTAGTTGAACTTCCCGTACTCGCCCATCCCGGCGAGCAGGACCGCACCCGCGGCCAGTTCCTTGTGCATGACCGGAACAAAAAATATTTCACCCAGATTGCCGCCAATCATTCCATGATCACCGGCGCGGGTAATCCACTGCTGGAGTGCGTCGTCGAGCGATTTCAAAGCGCCGGCTGGAGCAATACCCTTGTACCCGCCGATGACAACAACCGGCGTCTTTACATCGGTGATGCTACCGCGCGTTGCCACTACGTGCAGTTTCGGTTTGGCCGGGGGTTCGCTCGGTTGCTTGTTGTTTTGTTCCTTTGATTGCGAGGCAGGGTCAAGTTCCATTGAATGTTCCTCTGTCCGGAGCCAGGCTTTCAAGTTCACTTCTTCGCCCGGTCTTTAACAAACCCATCGGCTTGGCTGATAACGTCCAACCATGACCGACGGCGACGAAAAACTCTTCGTCGCCATGCGGTGTTGTTGTTGGCTTAGGTGAAAATCAGTCTGCTCTTGAATTCGTCCGTGCCTTCGAGTTGCGGTATCTGGTCGTAGTTTTCGTCCTCGAGCAGCGAAACCAACCTCTGACGCAGGTTGGCATAAGTGAGACTGTACTTCGCGTCGGTGATCGCTTTGATGGCGTGATAGCTCATCGCGCCGTGGTAGTCGTTGTTTATGTAAGCGTCCGCCGAAGTTTGATTGCTCTTGCAGCCGCTGAGCAGAATTTCCTTCATGCCCGACTCCGGATACTTCTCCTTTTTCCCGCGCGCCGTACGAAGCTGATCGGGCGAAAGTTCTTTGCCGCCAAAGGCGCGGGGGTTCAGTTGGCGACTGCGCCGGTACTCCTCCTCCATGAGGCGCGTAACCGAGCCGGAGTGACAGGAATCCGAGATAACGGAGAGTCGAACGTCTTTCGGAATATTCTTAAACAAGTTGCGTAACTCGTCATCAACGAGCAAGTTTGAATCAGTGTCATACGGGCAAATGGCCTCGTCATATTTGTCCTCGTCGCCATCGGTATCGGCAAGATAGGTCCCATGCGAAGCGTTTGTGAATACCAGGATGTCGCCTGCTTTGGCTCCCTGCAAAAGACCCTGGAGGCCGGCTATTACTTTAGCTTTAGTGGCGTCGGCGTTCAGCAATTGTTTGACGTCGGTGAAGCCGAAGTGATTCTTGAGCAAACCTGCCCAGTCGTTTGCGTCGTTGACGCATCCTCGTAGGTCATTTTCTTCACCGAAGGGATAGTCATTGATACCTACGCAGAGTGCTTTTTTAGTCATGTCATCTTCCTTTGTGGCTGAGGTTAGTAAGAAGTGGGTCTAATTCGTGGTCCTTCGTTAAATCACGGCTCGGTGCTTAACACGAATCCTCGCACGCAAATTCAAGCAGCTTTTCAAGAGCAGATTTAGCGAGTGTGCAGAAGCAGCGGCTCGTGAGAAGGCTTCATATCCAGAGACGCCGGGACGATATTCCGGCTACCCACGAAAAGTCAATAGATTTCTTGCCGGGCCAAGGCAGTGGCATAGACTTTAGTCTGTGGCGTTCAGTGGTAGCACAGACTAAAGTCTATGCCAGTACGTCAGTCAAGCGGGCGCCCCCCGCGTCTTCACACTGATCGTTTCGAAGTGTAGAATCGGCAGAGAATTGTTACAGTCTGTACACAGGTTCGCGCACATAAATGACTGAAGAGCAGGAAGTTTTTCTCGAACATATCCAAAAGAAGGGCCTCAAACGCACGGCTCAGCGCGATTTGATTCTCGATATATTTCTGCGCACTGAGGCACATCTGTCCAGCGAAGATCTTTACCGCCTGGTCCAAAAACAAGATCCAACCATTGGCCAAACAACTGTCTATCGCACCTTGAAACTTCTGACCGAAGCCGGACTGGCGCGCGAAGTTCGCTTTGGCGATGGCGTCACGCACTACGAGCATAACTACAAGCATGAGCATCACGATCACATGATCTGTTCCGAGTGCGGCCGGATTATTGAATTCTTTTCCGCCGAGCTCGAAGCGCTTCAGGACGCGATGGCCGCGAAGCATCGCTTTCAGGTGACGCAACATTTGCTGCGCATCATTGGCATCTGCGCCGAATGCCGCCGCGCGCTGCGGGAAGCCGACAAGAACCAGGCCCTGGCGGGTGCTGGTGCAAAGCAGACCATTGCCCGCGCGCGCTAGTCAGGTTCAAAGAGTTTGCGACCGTTTGCTGGAGCCGAGCACGTCAACCGTTTCTCGGCTCTTTGATTTTATGTTTCGGCCGGAATAAGGTAACTTTCGTTGACCTGATTCGCTTCGGATGAGCCTCGAAAAGCTCGAACGAAAAATGAACAATACCCAGAACGACATGGATGTTTTGCAAATTCGCAGTGCAAAGTTAGCGCGGTTGTTAGGCCTGCTTATCCTGACACTGGTTGTGGCGGCGTGCCCCGACAAGGGACCGAAGGGATCGCGTCCCAATGTTTCTGAGCGACCCGCAGATAGTAATAGCCCGGTTCCAGGCGCAAGTGCGTTCAACGGAGAGCAAGCCATGGACCACGTGCGCAAACAGATCGAGTTTGGACCACGCATCCCCGGCTCGACGCAGTTGGCTAAGACCCGTGAATACATCAGCAACACGCTCAAGAGTTCCGCCCTCAATGTCAGGACCGACGAGTTCAGTGTGGCCACGCCCGTCGGCGAAAAGAAGCTGGTCAACATCACCGCAGAAATTCCGGGCGAGTCACAGGATGTCATCATCATCTCCAGTCATTACGACACGAAGCTTTTCACCAGGATGCAGTTTGTCGGCGCGAACGATCCGGGTTCGTCGGTCGGCACCTTGCTGGAAATTGGTCGAGTGTTGGCAGCGAACCAACAGAAACCCAAGTTTACTTACTGGCTTGTCTTTTTTGACGGCGAAGAAGCTTTTTGCGAGGAATGGGATCAATGCAGTAAACCGAACGCTCCGGACAACACTTACGGCAGCCGTCATTTTGTGGCTCAACTGCGCAATAACAATGAACTCAGCCGCGTTCGCGCGCTGATTCTGTTGGATATGATGGGTTACAAGGACCTCGAACTGGGCCGCGACGACATGAGTACGCGCTGGTTGCAGGACATTGTTTGGCGCACGGCGCGCGATCTTGGTTATGGAAAATATTTTGTGGATCGGCCCGAGGGCGTCGGTGGCGACGATCACGAACCGTTTCTGCGCGCCGGGATTGATGCGCTCGATATTATTCAGCTCGCCGGCTATCCGTATTGGCATCGGGCCGAGGACACCGCGGACAAAATTTCGTCCCAGAGCATGAAAGTCGTCGGCGACGTTGTTGTTGCCAGTCTGCCTCGCATCGAACAGTATCTCCAAAGCAAAGGCCGTTGACTTCTTTCTTAGTTAATATGACTTCAGAAAAAAAGCGCATAGCGGTTGTTCCGGGTGACGGTATCGGTCCCGAAGTGATCGCGCAGGCGGTGCGCGTACTGCAAAGAATTGAGGAGACGCACGGCGCGTCGCTTGAGCTGGTCAATTTCGATTGGGGCGCCGAGCGCTTTCTTCGCGACGGTGTAACGTTGCCGCCGGACGCGCTGCAAATGCTTGCGAATGAGTTTCACGCAATTCTGGCCGGCGCCTTTGGCGACCCGCGTGTGCCTTCAAACAAGCATGCAGAAGACATCCTGCTGGGAATGCGCCGCGGGCTGGATCTTTACATCAATCTGCGGCCGGTGCGTTTGCTTGATGCGCGACTGAGTCCGCTGCGAAACGTAACCGTTGACGACATCGACTTCGTAGTCTTTCGCGAAAACACTGAAGGCGCATATTGCGGAGCAGGTGGTTTCCTCAAAAAGGGAACTGTCGACGAGATTGCCACGCAGGAAGAGTTGAACACCCGCCGTGGGGTTGAGCGGATCATTGTTGCCGCCTTCGAATACGCGCGCGCGAATGGGCGGCAACGCGTCACGATGGCGGACAAGTCAAATGTGCAACGGTTCGGCGGCGATCTTTGGCAGCGGGTATTTAAGGAAGTAGCGGCTAACTATGCCGAGATTGAAGCGAACCATCAATACGTCGATGCGATGGCCATGTTCATGGTGCTCAACCCGGCTCAGTACGACGTGATCGTCAGCAACAATTTATTTGGCGACATTTTGACTGACCTCGGCGCGGCGATTCAGGGCGGCCTGGGGGTGGCGGCGTCAGGCAACATTCATCCGGGACAGGTGTCATTATTCGAGCCGGTGCACGGCAGCGCGCCAGCATTGGCGGGCCGGGGAACCGCGAATCCGGTAGGAGCTATTCTGACCTCGGGCATGATGCTAGAATACCTGGGCCACAAGAAAGCCAGCGAAGCAATTGAGAAAGCGGTGCGCGAGTCGATCGTTCACGGCGAAACGACAGGCGACCTCGGCGGCCAGCTTTCCTGCGAACAAGCGGGCGAAGCAATTCTCAAACGCATCACGGCAGACTAAGCGAACGACGCGATGAAGCGAATATTTCAACCTGGACTAGAGCGTGTGACTCGTGACAGCGGCAAGCTGGCGCAGAAGTTTGTCGCGGTCGGCCTGGTCGTCGCGCTGCTCGCTGCCTTTCGCGTTCCAGCCCTTATCATTCTGCTGATTGCTGGCGCCGGCGTGCTAATCATGATTGCGGTCGAGCGTTCGCAACGTCGCAAAACGGATCTCGTTTTCGCGTTCTATATCGCCGCCGACGAAGTGTTGTGCGACGAAGAGCGCAGGTATCGTTTTGAAGTTGCAGATGCGATCAAGGCAGGTGAAAAGGTCGCCAGGTTGCTACCCGATCCACCGCCGCTTAGTAGTTTTGCTTTGGGCGCTTTGTATTACTCCGTCGACGATTACAACGCCGCGGTCGAACATCTGGGCCTGGCGGCTGAAGAAAAAATCCTGAAGGACAGCATTCACAAGAAGCCATCGCGCCGGCTACGACGTTATGTCTCGAGGTTGCGGCAAATTGAACGTGCACCGCAGCGCTTTGCCCGAGTGAATTCCGCGATTCAAAATCTGGAGCGACTGCATCGCGATACAGGTGCGCGTCTATTGGCCGAAAGCCAGCACCAATTGAAGAAGCTGGTCGAGGCCTACGCCAATGACACGACCGAACAAAGTAAATTGCCGCAGCCTGATGGCGGAATGATCTCGCCGAGGCGCCAGTTGAATTCAATTACCGCACCGCCGCCGATCTCCCAGGTGCTGAACGATGTTTACCAGGAAGAAGCGACCACTTCCTGAAAGCAACCACCCCTTGCTCGAAACTCTTACAGCCGAAATCATCGCCATAGGCTCGGAGCTTTTGGCGCCCGACCGCACCGACACCAACAGTCTTTGGCTCACCGAAAAACTTAATAGCATCGGCATCGAAGTTAAGCTGAAAACGATTGTCGGCGACGACGACGCGCGTCTGGAAGAGGCAATAAAAGATGCCGCGCGCCGCTCGAAGATTGTGATCACAACTGGCGGACTGGGGCCGACCGAAGATGACGTGACGCGGAAAGTTGCGGCGCGCGCGCTTGGTCGTAGGCTGTCGTTGAATGAAACGATTCTGGAGGAGCTGCGACAAAAGTTTTTGAGTTTTGGTTATCCGATGCCGGAACGAAACTCGCGCCAGGCAATGGTGATTGAAGACGCGGAAGTGCTCCCGAATCCAAACGGCAGCGCGCCGGGAATGTTCATTGAACACCAGGGGGCCGCGATTGTTTTACTGCCAGGCCCGCCGCGCGAGATGCGGCCGATGTTTGACAACCACGTACAGCCGCGGCTGGCCAGCCGCGCGGGGTCCGTAAAAGTTCTGCGGCGCCTGCTGCGCGTTGCTGGCCTTGGCGAATCCGCTGTCGATGAAAAGATCGCGCCCATCTATACGAAGTACGAAAACCCGCAAACAACCATTCTCTTTAATCAAAGCGAAATCGAAATTCACCTGACCGCACGCGGCAGAACAGAAACAGAAGCCAACGCGCTGCTCGATCGCCTGGCTGAACAACTCGAAGAGCGCCTCGGCGATTCAGTTTTTTCCTTTGCCGGAGAAACGATGGAGCAGGTGGTTGGTTTGAAACTAACCATTGGCGGTTACTCGTTGGCAGTGGCAGAAAGCTGCACCGGCGGCTTGATTGCGCAACGGCTTACCGAGGTAGCGGGCTCGTCAAAATATTTCATGGAAGGCGTGGTCGCGTATTCGAATGAGGCGAAAACGCGGACACTGGATGTTAAGCCGAAGTTGATACTTGAACACGGCGCGGTTAGCGCTGAAGTCGCGGAAGCAATGGCCGTCGGAATTCGCAAACGCGCGGGTACCGATTTTGGTTTATCGGTTACGGGAATCGCCGGACCAGGCGGCGGCAGTGAAGAGAAACCTGTCGGCCTGGTTTACATCGCGCTCGCCGATGACGTGCAAACAAAATCTCGCAAGCTGCAGATTCCCGGTGACCGACAACTCGTGCGCTGGCGCGCTTCGCAGGCGGCTTTGGATTTGTTGCGCAGAAGGCTGATTTAATCTTTGGTTGGGAAGCGACCTTCAATATTCTGAGGCGCTCGTCGCTCGTGGAAAACAGCAAGAATGACAATCTGATCGATTTCTAGGAGGAAAAATATTGAATATGGAAAGCGTTTCAGGATGACTCTACGAACTTCCCCGCGAATTTGCCTGAAGCGTTGAGGTTGACTAGCTATGCTTTTGAGGTGTTCTTCAATTTCAACCAGGAACTCACTGCCCAGTCCAACTTGTTTGTTTTCGTACCACGATATTGAATCGTCTAGTTCCCGCCTGGCAAGCCGACGAAAAACCAAAGGAAGGGACATCAGCTCTTTCCAAACCTACTATCAAGATCGGTCTTGACTGTCTCCCACGAAACAACGTCTCCAGGATCTTTCTCATGTGCTGCGACTCGCAGATCTAACTCCTCCCCCTGCGCAGTCGTTAGCGCGGGTTCGTAACCATCCTGAATAATGCTTTCCCAGAGTGCTTCGACCAGTTCGATGCGTTCGGACAAAGGCAGGCTTTTTGCAGTGTCTAATATATTGGTGCTCATGGGAGAAGTTTAGGACGCGGCTTGCCTGAAAACAAGGGGGATTCGCTTCGGCGTTCGATCTCAATGGGTATTCAGGCCGCCGTATTGAAATTCGCTGGAAGCTGGCCCATCATAGCCCTCGTTTATCCCAAGCCCCAGCGCCCCTAGCGCAACCAATGTTTTCAATCTTAGCAAGAGCGCTTTCATCGAAGCTTAAATGATGCCTTCAGTTCTCGTTATTTTACTCGCATACCTGCTCGGCTCTATTCCGTTTGGCTATCTGATCGTGCGCGTAACGAAACGTGCTGACATCAGGGAAACAGGTTCGGGTGGGACGGGTGCAACCAACGTTTCGCGGCGTGCGGGAAAAGCTGCTGGAGTGCTGACATTGTTGCTTGATGCGCTGAAGGGCGTGGCGGCAATCGGAGTTGCAAGAATCCTTTTTGGTTTATCACCCTTTGGCGAAAATGCGGATTGGTGGGTTGCGTTAGCCGGATTGGCTGGTGTTGTTGGACACATATTCCCACTATGGCTTAAGTTTCGCGGCGGGAAAGGGGTCGCGACCGGCGTCGGAGTCTTTCTGGTGCTCGCTCCATTGGCCGTTGCAATTGCAGGCGTAATCTTTCTCGTGATTGTTTTGTTAACTCGATACGTTTCTCTTGGCTCGATCGTTGCCGCCGCCGCAATTCCGTTATTGATCCTGATTCAGAATTACATCACGCCGCGTGATGGTTTCGCGCCGCTGATAACTGCGGCTGTTGCAGGAGCGGCGCTGATCATTTTTGCGCACCGGCAAAACATTGCGAGGTTGGTTCAGCGAACAGAAACCAAGTTCGAATAACAGTGGTGTCTCAATTTCAGTTCTCTGTGCGTCCTTTGTGTCCTCTGTGACTCGGTGGTGAGTCTTTATTAGCGATTGCTCACCACCGAGACACAGAGGACACAAAGGACGCACAGAGAAGAGTTCAAACTAAAACTACTCGAAGCTCATGCGTATCGCTGTCATTGGAGCAGGTAACTGGGGAACCGGGCTGGCGATCATGGCGGCGCGGGCCGGCCACGACGTCTCGGTCTGGTCGCGCAATTCAGCAGTTGTCGCTTCAATAAACGACACGCACAAGAATTCGGCTTACCTGAACGGTGCGTCGATTCCCGAAGCTGTAAGAGCGACCGGGGACATCGGCGAAGTCTTGACCGGCGCGGAACTTGTTATCCTGGCCGCTCCATCGCACGCAACGCGCGAACTTCTTCAGAGCATGCGTAAGCTAGTGCCGCCGGATTCGATCATCGTCAGCGCGACCAAGGGTATTGAGATCGAAAGCGGCAAGCGAATTTCGCAAGTTGTAGCTGACGTCATGGGCGAAAATGCAGCGCCGCGGTTCGTTTGTTTGTCCGGACCGTCGTTTGCCACTGAAGTGGTTCAAAACCATCCAACTGCGATTGTCGCCGCCAGCGACGATTCCGCTGCCGCGCGCGTGGTCCAGTCTGAACTGAGTTTTGAAAATCTGCGCATCTATACCAATGACGATTTGGTGGGCACGGAACTCGGCGGCTCGCTAAAAAACGTCATGGCAATTGCTGCCGGCATGGTGGCCGGACTTAGTTTTGGGGCAAACAGCGTGGCCGCCTTAATCACACGCGGCTTGGCTGAGATGACTCGCCTCGCGTTGCATGAGGGCGCAAAACTTGAAACTATGATGGGCTTGGCGGGGTTGGGCGATCTGGTGCTGACCTGTACCGGTAATCTTTCACGCAATCGTTTTGTCGGCGAGGAATTGGGCAATGGTCGCAGTTTGCAAGTGATCACTGCGGGCATGCACGAGGTCGCGGAAGGCATCAATACCACCCGGGCGGTAAAGAAGCTTGCGGATCGCCTCGGCGTCGAGCTGCCGATCACTTATGAAGTTCATGCAGTCTTGTATGAGGGAAAACCCGCAAGAGACGCTGCGGCGGAGCTAATGCGGCGGCCGTTGCGCGTCGAGGCAAACTGGTGAGTGCGAAAACTTAATGCCAACTGCAATCGAAGAAAAAGTGCTCGCTTCAAATCGCGCCGCTTATCACAACTACCACATCCTCGATAAATACGAGGCGGGCATCGCGCTGACCGGAACTGAAGTGAAGAGCGTGCTGGGTGGGAGAGTGCAGTTAAAAGAAGGGTACGTTGGCATTCGCGACGGCGAGGCCTGGTTGTTTAATGCCCACATTTCGCCTTATGCTCATGGCAACCGCGAAAACCACGAACCCCTGCGGACCCGCAAGCTGTTGCTTCACCGGCGGGAAATCGCGCGTCTCGACGAGGCAATTGCGAAAGATGGGATGACCCTGGTTGCAACGCGAATCTATCTAAAAAATCGTCACATTAAAATCGAAGTGGCGATTGCGCGCGGCAAAAAGCTTTACGACAAGCGCGAAACCGAACTGCGCCGCACTGTTGAAAGAGAGACGCGGGCGCAATTGAAAGAACGTAACAGATAAATTTTTATTGAGAGTTCTTAGGAGTAGAAACAGAACATGCAAATAGAAGTAGGAACCGGAAGCATTCAGGACACTGATGTTCAGGCATTGGCCGTTGCCGTCTTTAAAGACGAAAAAGCCGACGATGGCTTTTTGAAAGAGCTGGATGAGTCATGCAACGGCCTGATCAAATCCGTGCTCGACGGCGAGGAGCTTAAAGGGAAGGAAGGCGAAACAGCTTTCATCCATTTGCCAGGTACGGCGGCTGGGAGAGCCAGTCGCTTGTTGCTGGTCGGGGTAGGAGACCGCAGCGAATACACCCGCGCTTCCGTCTCCCAAATGGCAGGCGCAGCGGTTCGCACTCTGCGCGACAAGAGCGTGAAGTCGATCAGCGTAGTGCCGCGTTTCGACGGCGATGCCGAAGACACCGCGGCCGCAGCAGCCGAGGGAGCGGTGATGGCAACATTCGATCTCGATAAGTACCGCACGTCCGACAAAGAGGAAAGACTGATTGAGCGGCTGGCGGTGTTCATCGAAGGCGCTGACGCAGGAGCAATCGAGCGTGGCATCCGGCGCGGACAAATCATCGGCGAATCAGTCAACTTCACGCGGGACATGGCGAACGAGCCGGGAGCTTATCTGACACCGACCATGATGGCCGAGCGTGCGCGCGAAGTAGCAACTGAGTGCGGCTTAAGCATTGATGTGCTCGATGAGGCGCGCATGGAACAGGAAGGCATGGGTTCTTTGCTGAGCGTCTCGCGTGGTTCCGATGAGCCAGCCAAATTGATCATTCTCAAGTACAGTCCGGCAAATGAAGATGGCGATGCCGAAGGCCTGCTGTCGTTTGTCGGCAAGGGAATTACTTTTGATTCTGGCGGTATCTCTCTCAAGCCCGGAGAAAACATGGAATTGATGAAGTACGACATGACGGGTGGCGCAACTGTCATCGGCGCCATGCGGGCGATTGGAAAGTTGAAGCCGTCCATTTCCGTTTTGGGCGTTGTACCCTGTTCAGAAAACCTACCCTCGGGTAAAGCCACGAAACCCGGCGACGTCGTGCGAGCTATGACCGGCAAGACGATTGAAGTCATCAATACTGACGCCGAGGGAAGATTAATTCTCGCAGACGCGATCGCTTACGCGAAAAAGCTCGGGTCGACGAGAATCGTTGATATGGCTACGTTGACCGGCGCAGTGTCGATTGCGCTTGGTGACGTGAACGCCGCCATTCTCGGTACCGATCAGGAATTGATTGACGAAGTGATCTCGGCGGGTAAAGAAGTTGGCGAGAAGTTCTGGCAGTTACCGCTGGACAAGGAATATTCCAAGCAGATCAAATCCGATATCGCGGACATCAAGAATGTGGGCGGGCGAAAGGCCGGAACCATTACCGCTGCCGCTTTCTTAAAAGAGTTCGCCGATGGCGTCGCCTGGGCGCACCTTGATATTGCCGGCACGGCCTGGGGCGATGAGGCAAAGCCGTTCCGATCAAAGGGACCAACCGGTATCGCCGTCCGCACGCTGATCAAAATTGTCGAGCGCGAGGCTTTGAAAACGACGAAGAACTGAGTGCTGATGTACTCAACGGTAGACACCGCAGTCTTCAATTCTCGACACTTTAACCGTTCAGTTTCCTGGGATTCTGGGAACTTACTAAGATTCTTTCATGCTTTTGTCGTGGCACTGAATTTGATTAGGGAGTAGCAAAGCCAAAGGGGCTAAGCCGCTCACAAAATGAAAAACGTCCTCGCCCCCCTCGATGGC
>JBDTTW010000083.1:0-7698 GCA_039930405.1 bacterium | reverse complement strand
GAATACCGGCGCGCGGCCGATCAGGCGATACTGGTTTTCGATCTAGCGATAGCGCGCGAGAATCAACCACTGAACTCTCCCAAGCTCATGGACCAGCTCGAGGACATGCTCAAACGCAACGGACTCTCCGACGCGCACCAGCTGGTTCCTTTATTGAAAGACATAACCGGCGACGACCACCTGCCGTTGATTACCCGCAACCACGCCGCCCGCCTGCTAAAGCAGATCGAGAAGTAGATCGAGCTACCCCGATAGATTCGATCGCTATTTAAGGACAGTCCTCTTGCTACTTCAACTCAGCGTTTACAACGCTGCCTGGGCCATTGCGCAAAACTCGACCACGCGGTTTTCGGCCCAGAAGCGGTCGTCACCGAGTGATGAGTGATGAGTGATGAGTGATGAGTCGGCAGTACTAAGTGCTGAGTGCTGAGTGCTGAGTGCTGAGGGGAACTTAGTTCGAAGCGAGTGATTAGGGGTGCGTGGCTTAGCGGAAATGAAGGCGACGTGACCGCCTTTTTTCGTGGCAGCCAGCAGAATGTAAGGATTGTTGCTGAGTGCTGGATCGCGCATCGGTGCGAAGGGAATGAAAGGATCGTCTTCGGAGTGAATGATCAGCGTCGGAATGCGAATGCGATCGATCACGCGGATGGCGCTGGCGCGATAATAATAATCATCCGCCCCGTCAAAGCCATGCGCTCTTGAGGTGTAGCGATCGTCAAACTCTCGCAGGGTCTTAACCGATGAAAGTTCGCTGATGTCATATTGATCCGGAAAGAGCTTTTGCTTGACGCGTAGGCGGCGCTTCAGTCGTCTCACAAAGTCCTGCTGGTAAAGCCAGTTCGAACGCTGCAAAATTAGCTGCGCGCTTGCCTCCAAATCAATGGAAGGCGAGATGGCGCAAGCGGCCAGCACCTCGGTCGGCGGATTGTCGCCATACTCTCCGGCCAGCTTCAACACCAGGTTTCCGCCAAGCGAAACGCCCACCAGACACAGTCGCGACAGTCCGTCCTTTTCAATCAGTTCGCTGACGACCGCGCGCAGGTCCTCCGTTAGACCACCATGGTAGATTGTTGGCGTCAAATGTTCCGTGCCGCCGCAGGTGCGCAGGTTCATCCTGATCACGTTGAAACCCTCGCTGAATGATTTTTGCGCAATGCTCAGCATGTAGGTCGAGTCGCTCGAGCCTTCGATGCCATGCCAAATTACCATCGTCGGATGGGCGGTGCGATTCTGTTGCCAGCGGCAGTGCGCCAGCACCTTTACATCTGGTGCGGTTTGAAAAACCCGTTCCTGATCGTGAACTGCCTTGAATTTGCGCCGGCGCGGCCAGGCAAAGGCGGCCAGAGTTTGCGCATGTCCGCCGGTGAAGACTTGGTGCGGCGTGAACGGGTTCGCAGCAAACGCTGCGGCGACGTGCGCAAAAAAGCCGCGCACTTTTGCCACCGAAACGTTCATCTCTTCAAGCTGCTGGACCATTTAGACCCCGGAAGTTGGACTGCGAACAGAGCGAGTTTAGCGTAATAGAAGCGCCGGTGTGTGTCGGGTATAGTACCGAATCGCAAGATAAGTTGATACAGACTCGGGGGTTTGGATGCAGGTCGCCGCTTTGGCGGCAATAATTCTACTTTGAAGACACCTAAGAAAAATTGGCAAGCGCGCACGAAACGCGACCTAATTATCGAAGTTTGGGAAGCGTTGGATTGCGAATCAGTGGGCGAGCGCGAGTTGGAGCAGATACAACAAGCGCTTTACTTTACGTTGGGCGCCGGCGCAGTTGAGAGCCCGGCGGCGATTGCCCGCGTGGTTGCCGATGAAGGTGCGGCGTTGCGGCATCCGGAAGTCTTTGAGTGCGACCTGAAATGGCGGGCCGGGAAGGCGACTGCACTTGGCCATAACCATGATTTTTCCAGTCTTAGAACTGCGCTCGAATCTTTTGGCACTGTCGAAATCCGGAGGCGCGAGCTGGAACAGACGAAAGACCAGACCGGTCTTCAACACTTAAGCGAAGTGATTGCCGCCGCGCGCCAGGATTCGTTGTTGTTGGCGCGCAGCAAGATCCTCGGGCAACGAGAGCGTGCAGAAGCGAAGGAAGTTGCCGAGTGGCTAAGAGTTTGGCTGGTCGCGCCGGAGTTGTTTCGCGATTGGCTGGAACTACGAATGCGCTCTACTGAATTTCGGCAACGGTTCGGCGCTGGCAGTAGCTCGCTGCGCTCTTAGGGCGTACTCTTCACGCCCGTCAATGCTTGCGTGTTTGTTTTCACGGTGGTCTCGAACCGAGCGAGGAACAAACCGGTAATGCTGTCGATGCTGTAGCCGGCAAAGAACGCCGATGCTAATTCGAGTTTCGGCATTGCTAAGATGAGCAGAATATATCCCAGCAGAACCCAAGCCAGGCCCCACAGGATCGAGATGTAGCGGACGTGCAGCCACAGGATCCAATCGTTCATGGCTTGAAAGTCCGGCCGCGTTTGTGCTCGCGACGCTTTCAAGGCATCGATTGCAACATGCGCTCCCGCGCCCAGAAATACGACGACATAAAGCATGTAAAGGCGCGGCAAATCCGGCCAGCTAAACTGCAAGTGATTGGTCAGCGTGCCGGCCCATTCAAGGGCCAAAGGCGCGATCGCGCCGGCCAACAGAACCAGGGCAATCAGTTTGTACGCGCTGCGCCGTTGTTCAGCTCGCGACTCGGCGACCTTGTAAATCACACCCTGCTCGACATCCACAACTGCGCTTCCCAGCACACCGCCTTCCTGTGCCAGTTCCAGCAGCAACCGTTTGCGCTTATCTACGCCACGCGGCAACTCGCTACCGAAGACGAAGTCAAAATCCAACGGCTGACCGACACGCAGGTTTTTCATTGTGTCATTCACGCGCGGTGACAAAGTGAGCGAAGCACATTGATATATGATCAGGTCGAGGCATACCTGCGCCTGGTCAATCGCCTGCCGCTGCCCGTCATAGGTGAGGGCGGCGTTGGGCCACAGGTCGATCACTTGCAACCAGTTGAGGCGAATGCTTTCGATGGCGTCCGATCCCCACTCGCGCTGAACATTGTCGGCGGCAAACAACACTTCAAACGCCTCGAGATTTCGGCTGATCGGATAGTTGATGCGGGCTTGCATTCTGTCGCCCAGCACCCGATCCATCAGAGCAGCCCTGCCGGCGGCATCCAATTTTGCAGCGAGGCCGATGGTTTCTTCGAAAAGGTTTTGCAGATACTGAGCGTCAGTCCGAATCTCGCGGAGCAGCCCAAAACTAAGGCAGTCGTTTTGTGTGCGTCCGGATTCGAGAGGCGTTGAGGACGGAGAGGTGTTTGACATGATATTCACATCCAATCGATTGAGTTTGTCAAAACTTGCAGCAGCGGCTTTGTGCACCGGCACCGTCCTGAGAAATACTGCTGCCGATCGTTACGGCTCGTGAGACAACGACTTTAGGAATTCAGGAACACTGGTCCGGGACTTACTCTTCTTCTTCGCCGCGAATGCGACCCTCAGCGCGCGACTGCTCAACGATCTTGTGCGCCAGTTGTCCCGGCACGGGATCGTAATGCGAAAACTGCATGTGAAAAGATCCGCGCGCTGCAGTGATCGAGTTTAGCGTCGATTGGTAATTGAGCATTTCCGACATTGGCACCTGCGCTTTGATCAACTGCGATTTGCCGCTCGCTTCCATGCCCTGTACGCGACCGCGCCGCGAGTTGAGGTCGCCCATAATATCGCCGCTGTTTTCCTGGGGCGCGAGAATCTCCACATCCATGATCGGTTCCAGAATCGATGGCTTCACCTTTTCCATCGCCGCACGAAAGGCTTTGCGGCCGGCCGCGCGAAACGAGTGTTCGTCTGAGTCGACGTTGTGATATGACCCATCAATCAATTGCACCTTAAAGTCCACCAGCGGGTAGCCCGCAATGGCGCCTGATTTCGCCGCTTCGATGATGCCTTTCTCGATAGCCGGGCGAAACTGCTGCGGTACGGCGCCGCCGAAAATCTTGTCTTCGAAAATAAAGCCACCGCCGCGCGGCAACGGCTCGAATACAACCTTGCAGTCGCCAAACTGGCCGCGTCCGCCAGTTTGCTTCTTATGTCGCCCCTGGACTTCGGCGCGTTGCGTAATCGTTTCCTTGTAGGGGACTTTGGGCGGATGCAGTGTCACTTCCACGCTGTACCGCTTCTTCAGTTTTTCGACTACGGTTTCAACGTGCAGTTGCCCTGAACCGGACAACAAAAACTCTTTCGTCTGCGCGTCGCGAGTAAAGTGCAGCGCCAAATCTTCTTCCAGAATCTTGTGCAGTGCAACGCTGATCTTTTCTTCGTCCTGGCGCGATTTCGGTTCAATCGCAAACGCGATCGCGGCCTCGGGATATTCGACGGGCGGATAAACAATCGGCGCGGCCTTATCGCAGAGCGTGTCGCCGGTCTGCGTCTCTTTCAATTTCACGCAAGCAACAATGTCGCCGGCGTACGCCTCAGGAACTTTATCGAGCTGTTTGCCCTGGACCGAGTGCAGCATGCCGAGACGTTCCATGGTTCCACGACTCGAGTTCAGGACAGTCGCATCGTTTTGCAGTTTGCCGCTGATAATCTTCATGACGTTGATGCGGCCGGCAAACGGATCCGCGACAGTGCGGAAACAATAAGCTGAAAAGGGCTCGCTCGGGCTGTACTTGCGCGCAATCTTGTCTGCGTCCGCCGCAGCATCAACCGGCAGACCGTACTCAGCCTGGTGGTGCGCGGGATCCGGCGCGTAATCAACAATCGCATTCAAAAAGGCGCGCAAGCCGACCAACGTTGCGCCGGATACGGCAAACACCGGACACAGTTTGCTGTTGGCGATGGCCTTGTTGATGTTCGGTAGAATGTCGGCTTCGTCGAGGGTTCCTTGTTCGAAGTATTTCTCCATTAACGCGTCGTCGGATTCGGCAACCAGCTCAACCAGTCGTTCGCGAGTCTTGTCGACGTATTCGCGTCCTTCCGCAGGAATGTCGATCTCTTTCGCCTGGCCGTCAACGCCAAATTCGTAAGCCTTCATATGGACCACGTCCACAACTCCGCGAAAATCTTTTTCTTTGCCAATCGGCAAGGTGAAAGGAATAATTGCGCGGCTAAAAATCTTCTGAGCGCTTTCGACTGCTTTACCGAAATCAGAGTGTTCCTTATCCAGCTTAGTCACTACCATTATGCGCGGCACGATGAATTCATTTGCATAGGCCCACGTCTTCTCAGTTTGAACTTCGACTCCCTTAACGCCATCAACCACCGCCAACGCGCAATCAGCTATGCGCAGCGCCGGGCGCGCGTGAGAAATAAACGCCGCGTAACCCGGCGTGTCTATAAAATTTATTTTTGTATCGCGATGTTCTAAGTGAGCGAGTGCGGTATTGAGAGTAATTTTGCGGGCAATGGAATCTTCTTCGTGATCGGTAACGGTGGTGCCTTCATCAACCTTTCCCCAGCGTGGTGTGGTTCCGGCGACGTAAAGAAGCGAACTAATTAGTTGCGTCTTCCCCGCGTCGCCGTGTCCGATGACCGCAAGGTTGCGAATAAGTTCCGTGGCGTAGGCTTTCATAAAAACAATCCTTTCGGAGGAGCAAACGTGGGATAGATATTCCTGACTGTCTCGAGTTACGCAACGACAATCTGTTCTGATTGAAACGGGGACAGGCCGGAATGCCTGTCCTATCATTTTCCGGATTGGAAGTAATTTATCCGAGCGCGAAGGTTAAAGGCAAGCGAGGCTGCCCCCGCTTGTTTGGCCGTACTCTTAAGCCTAATTCCAGCTGAAAAATACGCAAAAAGTGAAACCCAGTTTGAAGTGGCGCGGCCGCATTGTGTTTTTCGCAGCTGGACTGCTGCGCGTATTTTTTTCTTGGATTGTTCAGAATGGCGGTGATAAAGTTGCTTGCGAAATCGCCTGATAGTTTTCACTACTCTTGCGGTGACTTCTGATTCACCAGTGGACCACAGTTCATAATTGGCTGGCAGCGTGCGCGAATATTGTTTAATCGTCGAGGGCGCTTACCTTTCGGAATCCGAAGCCGAACATGCCCTGCGCGATCCTTTCATTGAAGATTGGGTCGAACAAACAGGTCACTTCAAGATCCACAACATGAAAGAGATCCTGATTACGCCGGGCGTCACGCTTGGTTCTTTGGGCGTTGTCATGCGCGACGAGCGTGTGTTTGAGATTGCGAGTGCCGATCCCGAACATCCCTTGAGCGAACTTAAAGCAAAGGGCGTTGCCGAAGCATTGAAGCGCCAGGACATGTTTGATGAGATTAAGGTCGAGCCCAGGGAAGAAGAACAGGGATGACTTGGAATTGGGAAGACCCGTCTACTGGTACTTAAATATTTGGCGAGATTCCCCGCCACCGAGCACTGTCCAAAAGCCGGCCTAGGGTACAAACCAAAGCAATCGTCGTAATGGCTTCAGACTCACATCCTACTTTTGCCGGTGCCCGCGTCCGCGTAGTTACCGGCGACATAACAAAACAAGACGTCGACGGGATCGTCAATGCTGCGAACTCCACCCTGCTGGGTGGCGGGGGAGTTGATGGCGCGATTCATCGCGCGGGCGGTCCGGCAATCATAGAAGCCTGTCGCGAAATCCGCCGCACTCAATATCCGCAGGGATTGCCTACCGGCGAGGCTGTAATCACTACTGCGGGCGAACTGCCGGCTCGACATGTGATTCATACCGTTGGACCAATCTACGGACAGCAGCGGGGACAAGCAGCAGAACTTTTGGCGGCGTGTTATCGAAACTCCTTATCGCTGGCGGTACAGAACAACCTCACGTCGATTGCCTTTCCGGCTATCTCAACCGGCGTGTACGGCTATCCACTCGATGAAGCGGCGCAAGTTTCCTCGACCGCCATTACGAAATTCCTCGCCGAAGATTCAACTCTGCAACAAATACGACTTGTTTTCTTCCGACGTCAGGACGCGGAAAGCTTTCTTCAACACCACAAATTCGCCTGAGCGGCGAACTGTGTTATAAGAGCCGCTTTGTTTTTGAGCTATAGGTTGGGTTGCTACACAGTTCGCGGCTTGCCTTACCGGAAGCAAAACCTCGAGATATTTCGCGAGGCTGAGCCTCGCGAATACTTTGAAATGACCTTTACGGAAAGGCCGAGCCTTTCCGCACGGGAGGCGGCAGAGCCGCGCAGAGTTTGGTTTAACGGTATGATTGAAACCATAGAGGAATTAAAGAACAAAGTGCTAGCCGAAGGTCCGGCGTTGCCGGCGCCGCTCGGACCGCTTGAGCGGATCGCCTGGAATTACTGGTGGAGCTGGTCGCGCGACGGCGCCGGTTGCTTTCGCGAACTCGCGCCTGCGATTTGGGAAGAGTGTGAACACAACCCACGTCTACTGTTGTCGCGCGTCTCGGAATACCGCTTCGCCGAGATGGCCAACGATCCACTCTACTGCGAACGAGTAAGCCGGCTGGCAAACAGTTTCGCCGAGTACATGGGTCTCCACCCCACCGGGGCTGCGCCGCTGGGGACCTCGGGCCTGGGCCAGGACTGGTCCAATGCCGGAAACACGCCGACCATTACGCCCGAGCATCCGGTTGCCTACTTTTGCGCTGAGTTTGGCGTTCACAATTCGCTGCCGCTTTATTCGGGCGGCCTCGGCATCCTTGCCGGAGATCATTTGAAGTCTGCCAGCGATTTGCGCCTGCCTTTGGTGGCGG
>JBDTTW010000082.1:0-6328 GCA_039930405.1 bacterium | reverse complement strand
CGGACCAGGAGAAACAGCAACGCCAGGAAAGGCGCGAGCAGGAGCGAGTTTGCCCGCAGCCAAACGGAAACGCCGATCAGCGCGCCCGCTGCGAAGATTGAAACCAGTGAAGATCCATTGCTTGCAGGATTTTTGCGCCGCAGAGTTTTGGTAAACAGCAGCAGCGCCAGCAGGATTGGCAATGCGGCCAGCGAGTCCGGCAAAAGCAGGATCGAATTCCAGCTAAACTGTGGCGCCAGCGCCGCCAAAAACCCGGTAATGATGCCGACCGCCGCAGGAAAGAGTTCAAAAGCAATTAGCACGATGATGATCACTGACAGTGAGTCGAGAATCATCTGCAGAAATTGGGGCGCTGTATCGGAACCCGGAGCGACTCGATTAGTGAACGACAGCAGAATTGGATAGCCGGGCGGGTGTCCCAGTAAGTCAGGATTGCTGGTTGCAGACGAAGCATCGTAAAGCGAACTAAGACCATTCGCGCTGATCAGCGCGGCCAGGTGTTTGTAGTTGAGTGCAACACTGGATTGCACCGCCGAAGCTTCGTGGCGCGCGGCCTGCCAATTGAGCAACCTGACGCCCAGCGCCGTGCAAAAGATCAGAGAAAGAATTAGAAAATTTCGCCGTGCCTGGGAACGCTGAGGAGCGTTACTCGTCCCGAGTTTTGCGGCGTCGCTGTTTTCGTGGTTCATTACGCGGCGGATTATACAGACCCAAAGTGATTCAAGGACATTCGATTATTTGTTTTGGTGGCGAAGACTGGTGGTATCACCATCCGCACTCGAAGTACCACTTGATGCGGCGCTTTGCCAAAGCCGGCAATCGGGTGCTGTTTGTGAACTCGATTTCGATGGGCCTGCCGGGCCTGGCAAACAAAGACCTGCTGCCGCGGATTGCGCGAAAGCTTCGTTCGTATGCTCGGTTGGCGCGTGCCACTCCGGAAGGTGTCACCGTTGTTTCGCCCGCAGTCATTCCGTTTTTTGGCACTCGCGCAGCACGAGCTGTAAATCGTAAATTACTGGCCCTGCAAATCGGCCGGCTCGCGCGCCTGGGTGGCCTCACGCGCCCTATTCTTTGGCTAGCGATTCCGACGGCCGCGGATATGATTGGCGAGTTTGCTGAACAACTGGTGATCTATCAGGTGTCAGACAAGTATGATGCGAACCTGATGGACCATGCGACTGACCTCGCAACGATTAAGAAGTTGCACGAACGGGCAATCGACAATGCCGACATTGTGCTTTATTCGGGCCAAAAATTGTTCGCGGAAGCCGAGCGCGGTCGTGAACGATCGTATCTGCTGGAACAAGCCGTCGATTTTGATCATTGGTCACCGGTCGGCGCCGGCAACCTTGAAATCGCGGAGGCAGTAGCGCGCATTCCCCGTCCGCGGCTGGGATACTTTGGCGCGGTTGAGCCATGGCTGATCGATCAGGAATTGATCAAACGCGCCGCCCGAGAGCGGCCTGACTGGCAATGGATTTTCATCGGCAACAAGTCACGCGGTGTTGAGGTTGAAGCTTTGCCGAACACGCATTTTCTACCGCCCGTGCCTTATCAGCAGTTGCCGCATTATGCCGCCGGTTTTGATGTCTGCGTGTTGCCGTGGGACACTGCGCACTCGTTTACCAGTTACGGCTCGGCAATCAAGGTGCGCGAGTATTTGGCAACCGGACTGCCGGTAGTCATTTCGCCGTTGCCTGAGTACGAAGCGATGAGCGATGTGTTGCGTATTGCGCGCAGCCATGATGAGTGGTTTCGTTTGGTTGCAGAAGCGTTAGCGGAAGACGATCCCGCGGCCGCGAAAGCGAGACAGGCCGCGGTTTCAAATGGCACCTGGGACGCGCGTGCCGAGTGGGTTTCTGGTTTGATTGAGGAGACGCTAGCGAAAAGCGGGGGCATGCCCGCCTTCCCGACCACGAGCTGACTCGAGTTGATTCCTGATTTCCGATCGCAAGGGTTTCCGGCCAAATGATTGAACTGGACGAGCTGGACCGAGATCTCTCAGGTTGGGAAGGGGGCATGCCCCCGCTGGTTTGATAGCGTTCCGTAAAGAATTATTTACTGAGCCAACAGTTTGCCTGGAATTTATGAAGCAGCTCTTGCAAAACTTGCGAACCGGCGAAGCTACCGTGGCTGAAGTTCCGGTGCCTATCGTGCAACCCGGTCGAGTTCTGGTGCGCACAGCCGCGTCCCTAATCAGCGCCGGCACTGAGCGCGCGCTGACTGAGTTGGGACAAAAGAATCTGTTAGGCAAAGCGCGAGAGCGGCCCGAGCTAATCGGCAAAGTTTGGGAGAAGGTTAAGACGGAAGGCATCTCGCAGGCGCTTGAAGGCGTGCGTGACAAACTGGATCAATCGCACGCCGTTGGTTATAGCGCTGCCGGCGTAGTCATTGAAACGTCGCCCGACGTGACAGAGTTTCGCGCCGGTGATCGCGTGGCTTGCGCCGGCACCGACTACGCATCGCACGCGGAAATAATTTCGGTACCGCGTAACCTATGCGTTCGTTTGCCCGATGCGTTGAGTTTTGAAGCAGCGGCGTTCGGAACCGTTGGCGCGATTGCCTTGCAAGGTGTACGGCTCGCCGAACCGACGCTCGGCGAGTCGGTGGTAGTGATCGGCCTTGGTTTAGTCGGCCAGCTTACCGTGCAACTCTTGAAAGCGAACGGCTGTCGCGTTTTTGGAGTCGACATCGATGAGGCACGCATTCAACTGGCGCGCGAACTGGGCGCCGAAGGTGGGTGCGTTCCCGCGTCTGCTAAAGAACAAATCCTGGCCTGGTCCAGGGGACGAGGCGCTGATGCCTGCATCATTACCGCCGCGACCGCAACTAACGAACCAATTGAACTGGCCGGAGAAATTTCGCGCTTGAAAGGCCGAGTGGTGGCGGTTGGTTTGGTGGGAATGAATGTGCCGCGCAACGTTTATTATCAGCGCGAACTGACTCTTAAAGTTTCGCTATCGTATGGGCCGGGCCGGCACGATCCCGAATATGAAGAGCACGGCCATGATTATCCGCTGGCCTATGTGCGTTGGACCGAAGGGCGAAACATCGAAGCGTTTCTCGATCTAATAGCTTCAGCCCAAATTAATGTTAAGCAGCTCGTGACGCACCGCTTTCCCATCGAGGATGCGCCCAGCGCTTACAAATTGATCTCGGGAAGCACAAACGAGAAATATCTGGCGGTACTGCTGACCTACGACGTTGACGGGGAAGTTGGGCGGCAGGTTGAAAATCCAGTTGTAACTAAAAAAGCCGCAGCCGCGGCGGGACGCGTGGGCATCGGTTTGATCGGCGCCGGTGGCTACGCGCAGAAGATGCTGCTGCCAAACTTCAAGGCAGCAGGCGTGGAGTTCTGTTCAATTGCTTCGGCGTCCGGCGTTTCAGCGCGCGACGTGGGCACGAAATACGGCTTCGCGCATTTTGTGTCAGATGCGCAGAGCGTGATTGCTGACGAGCAGGCGAACCTGATCGTTATTGCGACGCGGCACGGCTCGCATGCTGCGTTGACGGTGCAAGCACTCGATCGCGGGAAACATGTTTTTGTCGAGAAGCCATTGGCGCTCAATGATGCGGAACTTGATTGCGTGATTGCTGCGGCCGAGCGCTCGGCTGGCGAGTTGCTGGTTGGTTTCAACCGACGGTTTTCACCGCTGGCGGCTAGGGCCAAGGAGGTTTTCCAACATCGCCAAGCACCGCTGTCAATTGTTTACCGCGTGAACGCCGGTCGTATTCCGCGCGAGCACTGGACGCAGAACCCGAACGAAGGTGGCGGGCGAATAATCGGCGAAGTTTGTCATTTCATCGATCTCATGCAATTTCTCACCGGTGCGGCTCCCACGAGCGTGTTCGCGCAGGCGGTGGGCGGCGGCCAGGGCAATGTCATTAGCGAGGACTCGGTTTTTATTAACCTGCAATTCGCAGATGGCTCAAACGGCGTGATTGCCTATCTCGCCGAAGGCGACGCTAGCCTGCAGAAAGAGCACATTGAAATTTACGGTGAAGGAAAAACTTTCGTCATTGAAGATTTTCGCAGCGCCAGACTTTATGCCGGTGGTCGCGAGAAAAAGGAAAGTCTACGCCAGCAGGACAAAGGCCAGGCAGACGAGACCCGTCTGGCCTGCGCTGTTGTCGCTGAGGGCAAACCCGCTCCGATTACGCTTGCGGAACTTGAAGCTACGACGCGAGCCACTTTTCGCATCAGGGATTCGTTGCGAACCGGACAACCGATGGAAGTGATGATCCAAAGTCCAAAGTCCAAAGTCCAAAGTCCAAAGTCTAACTAGTCAGGTTGGACGACCGAACCCGGAATCAGGTTTTGGACCTTGGGCGTTGGACCTTGGACCTTGGACGTTGGACTTTTCTTATGTGCGGCATTGCCGGATTAATCAGTCTCGAGCCGGAACAACGCGTGGCGGCGATGCTCAGAACCATTGAGCATCGTGGTCGCGACGATGAAGGTGTTTGGACTTCGGAAGCAATCGATGAAAGGGGCCGGCGCGCGTGCCTGGGTCATCGCCGTCTGGCAATCATCGATACGAGTAGCGCGGGCCACCAGCCAATGCTTTCAGCAGATGGCCGTTACGTGCTCTCTTTTGGCGGGGAGATTTATAACTATCGCGAGCTACGCGCAGAACTCAAAACTAAAGGTCACCTTTTTCAAACCGAGACCGACACGGAAGTTCTGCTAACCGCCTTTGCGGAGTGGGGCAAGGAATGCCTGCCGCGCCTCAACGGCATGTTCCACTTCGCGGTTTGGGACAACCAGGAACGCACGCTGACACTCGCCCGCGATCACGTCGGCATCAAGCCGCTTTATTATTTTTACGAACCGGCAGCAGGAACCCGGCCCGCTTTGTTAATTTTTGCGTCGGAGGTGAAAGCCCTGCTGGCGACCGGGCTGGTGGAACGCGCGCTGGATACTGAAGCGCTGCACCAGTTTCTGACCTTCCTCTGGGTGCCCGATCCGAACACTCTGTTTCGCGGAATCAAAACCTTGCCGCCCGCCCACGCGCTTACGTTCCATCAGAACAAAATCAAGATCGACGAATGGTGGGACGTCTCGTTTGACCAAATTGACGAAGGACGAAGTGAAGCATGGTGGCAAGAGCGCGTGCTGGAAACGCTGGACGAAGTAGTCAACCTGGAAATGGTCGCCGATGTGCCGCTCGGATCGTTTCTGTCAGGCGGCATCGATTCGTCGGGAATCGTCGCGATGATGAAACGCCATAGCAACGGACGTCGCGTTTCAACCTACACGGTCGGCATCGAATCCGAAGACCTGACGTACGACATCATTCCTGACGACGTGGAATGGGCGCGCAAAGTTAGTCAAGCCCTTGATACCCAGTCCCACGAGATCATGCTGCACCCGGCGGTCGCCGAGTTGTTGCCGAAACTCGTCTATCACATGGACGAGCCGGCGATAGACATGGCCATACCAAGTTATCTGGTTTCGCAGGCGGCGCGCGAAACGCTGCGCGTCATGTTATCGGGCATGGGCGGCGATGAAGTCTTCGCCGGCTACCCGCGCCAGCTCGCGATGAAGATTGCCGGCGCGTTTGATCCGGTGCCTGGAATGTTGCGGCGCCCGCTGCTGAAGACGCTGGAGCGAACGCTCCCGGGAGGACTGCCGGGGCGATTGACGGCGCCTCTGCGGAACGCCAAAAAGTTTGCGCGCAGTGCGGGTCTCGATTTTGAAGAACGATATCTGGGTTACGGAACTTACTTTACGGATGAGGCGAAGCAGCGACTCTATTCCGACGAGCTGCGCGCCACTACGCGCGGACTTGATGCATACGCCGCGCATCGTGGTTATTTTGCGCGCGTTGAAAACGCCGCCCCCTTGAACCGTTTGCTTTACGTCGATCTGAAAACTTTTCTGCCTTGTTTGAACTTAATAACTACCGACAAGACTTCGATGGCGGCAAATCTGGAGGTGCGCGTGCCTTTCCTCAACCGCAAGCTGATTGAGCTGACTGCGCGCATGCCAGCGGAATTGAAACTGCACGGCTTTAAGCGCAAATACATTCTCAAGCGCGCGCTGGAAAAATTCTTACCGCACGAGGTTGTCTGGCGCAAGAAAGCCGGCTTTGGCGCGCCGATCCGTTCCTGGTTGCGCGGGCCGCTGCGTCCACTGGTTGAGGATCTGTTGGCAGAAGAAACGATCAGCCGGCGCGGATTGTTTCGACCTGCCGAAGTGCGCCGCATCATCGACGCGAATCTTTCCGGACGTGAGGATTACAACCTCCAGGTATTTCAGTTGTTGACACTCGAGATTTGGCAGCGGCAGTTTATGGACTGATAGCGTTTGCTATCACCGGGCCCG
>JBDTTW010000081.1:0-2062 GCA_039930405.1 bacterium | reverse complement strand
ATCGAAGACGAAGAATAGTTTGCGGCAATCGTTAATGACATAATGACGGCCTCGCTGGATTTGCTCCAGTGAGGCCGTTTCGTTTCTTGTTGCTACTCAACACGTAAGCAGTTCAGAGTCCAAGCTTGAGCTTGCTCTTTCGCAACCGTGCTCTTAAAGGTCGGCTTCAATCAAATGCTCGCCACTCGCGCTGCCAATTTGTTTTACGACTCGTGTCTGGCGTTGTTGTATCCGCAGGCGTGTGCCATCTGCGGAGATAGTGTCGAGTCGCGGGAGCTCGGCGTCGCTTGTGAGAAGTGTTGGCAGGCGACGCAAGTATTCGACGGCAACGAAACGATCTGCTGGAAGTGCGGCGCGTTATCGTTAGGCTCAGTTGCTCCAGAACAACGTGAAGAAGTTCGTTGCCGGCGTTGCGACGCAGACTCGTTCACAGTTGCTCGTGCCTGTGGAACCTACGAAGGAGCGTTGCGAGCGTCGGTGTTGCTGCTCAAACGCGAGCCACACCTTTGCCGTAAGTTGATTGATTTGCTGGTGAAGGTTCAGCGGCGAGATCCGTTGAATCAGGCAACGCGAATCGTTCCCGTTCCGCTGCACCAGGAACGTGAGAAGGCGCGAGGATTCAATCAGGCGGGCGTAATTGGGAGGGCATTGGCCCGAGCGGTTTCACTTCCCGTTGACGAAATCAGCCTGAAACGTAACGAACACACCACCCGCCACCGTGCCGGCATGGACGCGCGTGATCGGCGCGAAAGTGTGGCGAAGGCCTTTACCGTTTCTTATCCCGCCCTGATTGCCGGCGAACGGATTTTGCTAATCGATGATGTGTTCACCAGCGGCGCTACGGTTTCAGCTTGCGCGAATGTTCTGTTGCAGGCCGGCGCGGCTGATGTGTTTGTGCTAACAATTGCGCGACCGTTACTTTATTAATTCGCTTGAACTGGCGAGGAGAGCGGCTGTTTCCGTATGATGCCTCCATGAAAGCTCTTTATCCCGAGATTGAACCTTTCGCTACCGGACGACTAAAAGTCTCTCCAGTCCACGAGCTTTATTACGAGCAGTGCGGGAACCCAAACGGCAAGCCCGTAGTTTTTCTGCATGGTGGACCAGGCGGCGGACTCGTTCCAGACTATCGCCGCTATTTCGATCCGCAGATCTATCACATCGTGCTGTTCGATCAGCGCGGCTCGGGCGAGAGCACTCCGCATGCAAGTCTTGAAGACAACACCACCTGGCATCTGGTTGCCGACATCGAAAGTCTGCGCACGCATTTAGGAATTGAACGCTGGCAGGTGTTTGGTGGTTCCTGGGGCAGCACGCTGGCGCTTGCCTATGCGCAGAAACATCCCGCTCAAGTTACCGAGTTGGTGTTGCGTGGCATCTTCCTTTGTCGCAAGAAAGAGATTGATTGGTTTTATCAGGAAGGCGCGAGTTGGATCTTTCCAGATGTTTGGGTAAGGTTCTTGAACGTGATTCCGGAAGGCGAACGCGGCGACATGGTCAGCGCCTATTACCGCCGGCTGGTTGGTAGCGATAAGCAGGAGAGACTAAAAGCAGCGAGCGCCTGGAGTATTTGGGAAGGCAGCACTTCAAAACTTTTCCTGGACACAGATGCCGCAGAGAAGTATGGCGACCCGCGCTTCGCGCTGGCGTTCGCACGCATCGAGTGTCATTACTTCATGAACAACGCTTTTTTTGACAGCGATAATTACCTGATCGAACACGTAGATGCGATTCGCCAACTTCCGGCAGTAATCGTTCAGGGCCGCTATGACGTCGTCTGTCCGCTCCGCAGCGCCTGGGATTTGCACCGGGCCTGGCCGGAAGCAGACCTGAAAATCATCCCCGACGCCGGCCACTCAATTACCGAACCAGGCATTGTGGATGCACTGGTTACGGCCACGGATCGCTTTGGCCGGTTAGCCTGAATTCAGCGAAAACACTCGGTTTGCGGCCCATCGTCCGGCGAGTCTCACTTGTCACTAAACTGTGCCTCGCGTAATATCGGCTTTGTATGACTGGTCGTGTGCTAGTGCTGAATGCCTCGTTTGAACCCATCAACGTG
>JBDTTW010000080.1:0-3085 GCA_039930405.1 bacterium | reverse complement strand
AACGCTATCGCCTGTCTTTGTTTGCAGAAGGCTTTAACCTCTTCAACAGCTCGAATGTACAGGCCGTCAACAACACGCGATACACATTTGCCACAACTGGCGGCGGGCGTCTAACGCGGACAACAAATTTCGGGACGCCGCGAATATTCGTGTCGGGCTCGCCGTCGTTCACTTTCAACTCGAGCTATAACCGCGAATTTCAGCTCGGTATGAGATTCGATTTCTAAATCGGATCTAATTCCTTGCCGGGCTTTCAACCTGGCAAAAAATCCGAACAAAACAACGGGCAGCCAATTATCAAGTTGGCTGCCTTAAGTTTTTTGGAATGCTTTGCAGTGCGGCGTTTGCAGAGTACGGCGGCTTTACGCCGCTTTCTTAAATTGCAGTCGCGAAAAACTAAGCGTTCGCGCTTCGCGAATTGGCTTTCGTCTTAAGGATTGATGTCGTGGTTGATGATTTGGCAAGGCGAAAAGCAATTTGTTGGCTGGGAGGCAGGGACTCGAACCCCGATAGCCAGATTCAGAGTCTGGTGTCCTACCATTGGACGACCTCCCAGCAAGCGGAAATTCAATGTAAGTGCAGCCCCTTTTCTTTGTCAAACACGCTGAACCGTGAACCGTGAACTGTGAACCGGAAACAGGAAACCGGAACAGCACGGAGTCAATTACCGGTTACGGCAGAGGCTCTGTATTAACCGCGTAGCACGCTCGTAGTTCGATCTCAAGTTTTTGAGATGCATTCGCAGTTCATATTTCACGACTCCAGATGACGGTTGCCTGTTTCCCGTTCACAGTTTTCCGTTAACGGTTCTCGGTTTCCCGGTTCCCGCTTTAGATTTCTATTTACTAATGACCCTCGTCATTGCACAATGAGGCGCGCAACGACACCTCTCCTGCGTTTGGGCGAAACGCAGCCATCACTCCCACATTTGTATCTAATTCTTTGGGAACGGGAGTACTATGACTGAACCTGACGAGCAACGCCCCGCAAGTATGTCAGCCGTGGAGCTGAAAGCGCTGATCGCGGATTACGAAGCCAAGATGGACGATGTGGCAGAACTAATCACACGCGTGCGTCATGAAATCAACAACCCTCTTACCGGCGTGTTAGGCCAGGCCCAGTTGCTGCTGCGGGAAGAACTCAGCGAGCGCGCGCGCAAACGTGCTGAGACGATCGAAGATCTGGCTATCCGCTTGCGCGATATCGTAGCCCAACTGCGAGAAGTCCAAATGCCGCCCAAAAAACCCCATTCCTAATTAGATGGTTTCGGCGAGTTTGCCGAAGTGGCCTCCCTGATTCCTGGCGAGTTCGCTTCCACGAAAAGTGTGTAGCGTTTGCCGGCTGGGATGTAGGCGTTTTCGCCGCGCTTGAATCCGTGTAGGAGCGCGACCGGAGCTATCAGCGGCATCAGCGCGCCGGTGATGACCATGGCGGTGGCCACTTTGGCTCCTTTGCTGTCCCCCCGTAAACGGACCGAAGTTGCCCTGACGGGCACTTGTGAGCCATCAGCCGCAGTCACTGAGTGCATGGTCCAGACAAAGAGTCCTGCCTTGCCCCAATGTCCGCCGCGCTTCGATTTCTCGACCACGCCGGTGGCGGTGGCGCCCTGCTCGATAACTGTAACCCCGGCGACCTTCACAGCGTCCACCACTCGGAAACTGATTTTGTCCTCGGGCTTGAAATCCATCGAACTCAAGGTGTAGGGCGCCTCGATTTCGACGCGCGTGCCGTCGGGTATCTGAAGTGGCGCAGACTTTACTGGAACGGTTAACTGGGGATCGCCGGATCGCGACGGTTGGATATTTTCTATTGCTGCGGGTTGAGGAGCCTGCGACTGCGCCAACAGCGTGGAATTACATGTAAATATGGCCAATAACAACAAAATCAACGGTTTCATTTGACTGCCTCCGACTTGAAATTCATCTGTCAGGTCGGCAAGGTGCAAACCCGGTGCCGTCAGACTGCAGACAACAAAAATGCGTGGCCCTTGCCACGCATCATGCTAGTTCTCTTATTGAAACTAATTGCTAGACTGACACCGATTCTTCTTCGTGCTCCGGCACTAGATAAGGAGAAACAACCACTTGCGGTTGATCCGAATCTTCGGCGAGCACGGCCTGAATGATCGGCAAACTCAGTGAGTGCTTTTTAGAGATACCCGGCACGTCGTGGCCCGCTGCATAAACCGGATGTCGTTCATTTTCCTGGTACCAGTCAGCGAGGTTTGCAGTCTTGTGCATGTTCTCGATGATCTGCCGCCAGCCGACGCCGGTGTTGTAGGCGCAGAATGAAATCTCGCCTTCCTGTGTGCCGTAAGGAATGACGCACATCTCGGTGCGACGGAAATCGTAGTTGAACAGATCCTGAAACCACATGCCTTCGACGCAGAGCACGCGCCAGATGTCGTTGGGGTCTTCAGCCTTTTCCGTCTTCATGCGATCGTTGCGGTCCGAGCTCGAGTTTGTCGACGACGGTTTGAACAGATTCAGGATTTGCGAAATCGGAAACCCTTCGGGCGCTTGTTCCGCATTGAAGTTTCGCAAAATCGCCATGCCCAGTTGAGCGTATGAAAGTTTTTTGCCGCGCGCCGTGTCGGTAATCGTCGCAATGTCTTTCATGAACTGTTCGTAATTGAAAAACTCAAACAACGATTTGAATTCGCCGGTATGACGGTTGACGACCATCAAGGTAAAGATGCCGCAGTTCGGATGGCAGTTACATGAAGACCAGCCCCAGGGCGCGTCCGCGCCTTGCAGCATGTCCATCACGCTGGTGAAGGCTGAGTAGGACGACAACGGATACCAGTCGCGCAGTGGTTCAAGTTGTCCGCGCAGTTGATCTTTCAGATCGTGAGTCATGCCGGCCAGCGTGTAGCGCTGCTTAATGCGCAGCTCGTCGGAAATGTCTTCGTCACGGCCGGTAAAGGAAACAGGCTGGAACGCGATAGTCTGAACTTTGTCGATATTCTTTGCAGCGAAATCAACGATGGCGCCGATGCCGTCGTTGTTAACCGTGTTGACGATCGTCGTCACCAGCGTGACCTTGATGCCGACGCTGGCCAGGTTCTCAATCGCCTGTTGCTTCA
>JBDTTW010000079.1:0-3265 GCA_039930405.1 bacterium | reverse complement strand
ATGCTCGAGCAATAATTACGGGTTTTCTCTGTGCGTCCTTTGTGTTCTCTGTGACTCTGTGGTAAACCAGTTAATAATGATCCACCACAAAGAGACAGAGAGCACAAAGGATGCACAGAGATTAGTCCAAACGAGGAAGGCTTTCAGAAAAACTGTTCAGTTGCTGAGCGCTCCTATGGTATTTTGTCGCTTTCCAACCTGGCAGAACTAAACCAAAGCATTTCAGAAATCGTTCAGTTGCAGTTTTTAGCTGCCTCAATCTTAAACCAGTAACGTGTCTGGTGACACGCCTTAAAAGGAAGCCAAATGACCAACACTCGAATTGCCAATACCACCACCAGGCTAGTCGCTATCGCGTGGTCCATCCTGCTTATCACTTCATTCGCGCCGGCCCAGGAAAAAAGCAACAAGCTGGACGAAACGTTTCTAAAGAATCTGCAGTTTCGCTCCCTTGGCCCGGCGATCATGGGCGGACGCATCGACGATATTGCGGTCGTTGAAAGCAATCCGAGTGTTTACTACGTCGGCGCGGCAACCGGCGGCGTTTGGAAAACTGTCAACAACGGCACGACCTTTGAACCGATTTTCGATACGCAACCCAACACCTCGATTGGCGACATCGCGATTGCCCCGTCCGATCCGAACATCATCTGGGTCGGCACGGGTGAGCCAAACAACCGGCAAAGCTCATCCTGGGGCGATGGTGTCTATCGTTCGCTTGACGGTGGCAAGACCTGGACGAACATGGGCCTGCGCGATACGAAACATATTGCGCGGGTCGTAATCGATTCACGCGATCCGAACATTGTCTACGTTGCCGCGCTGGGCCACTTGTGGGGGCCGAACAAAGAACGCGGCGTCTTCAAAACTACTGACGGCGGCAAGACCTGGTCGAATGTTTTATTCGTCAACGAAGACACGGGCATTACCGATCTGACAATGGATCCGCAGAGCCCGATGACCCTTTACGCTGCCGCCTATCAACGCCGGCGCACGCCCTGGGGCTTCAATGGTGGCGGCGCGGGAAGTGCGATCTATCGAACGATTGACGGCGGTGCAAACTGGTCCAAGCTGACGAAAGGTTTGCCGGAAGGGACTACCGGGCGTATTGGGTTGGATGTCTATCGCGGCAATCCAAACACCGTTTACGCCCTCATCGAAAATGCGAAGGGCGGCGTCTTTCGTTCCGACGATCGCGGCGACAACTGGCGCAAGCTGAGCGAGCTCGATTCGCGGCCCATGTACTACAGCCAGATTCGCATCGACCCCAACAACGAGCAGCGCGTCTGGCAGTTGGCCGCAAACATGTACAACTCGGATGACGGGGGCAAAACGTGGCTATCAAACATCGTGCAGCGCATTCATGGTGACTTTCACGCGCTGTGGATCGATCCGGCGAATTCGAATCACGTGCTGGCCGGTTCCGATGGCGGGTTGCATGCATCTTATGATCGCGGCCGCACCTGGGATTTCATCAACACGATTCCGCTGGGCCAGTTCTATGAAGTCTCAATGGATAACCAAAAACCGTTTTGGGTTTATGGCGGGTTGCAGGACAACGGCAGTTGGTCAGGACCAAGCGGCACGCTCAATTCCGAAGGCATCACCAACGACGATTGGTATCGCACCGGCGGCGGCGATGGTTTCTATTCAGTGGTCGACCCAACCGATCCCAGCATCGTCTATGTCGAATCACAAAACGGATCGCTGTCGCGCCTGGAAATGAAAACCGGCGAACGCAAATCGATCAAGCCCGAATCGCGGCCCGGCGAAAAGCGTTATCGCTTCGACTGGAATTCGCCCATCGTCATTTCGCCCTACAACAATCGCACCATCTATTTCGCCGGCAATCGCGTTTTCAAATCCCCGGACCGCGGCAACACCTGGACCTGGAGCGACGATCTGACAAAGGACCAGGACCGCGAGAAGCTGCCGATCATGGGCGCCCTGCCCGATAAAAACATGCTATCGCGGCATGATGGCGTGGAGACCTTTGGGCAGATCGTTACGTTTGCGGAATCGCCGATCAAGGAAGGTTTGCTTTACGCCGGCACTGACGATGGCAATCTGCAAATCTCGCGCGACGGCAATCGCACCTGGAAAAACATCACCGCGAACCTTCCCGGCGTGCCTAAAAATACTTATGTCAGCCGCATCGTTCCTTCGCGTTACGCCGAAGGCACTGCGTATCTGACTTTGGATGGCCATCGCGCCGACGATTACAGCACCTACGTTTTTGTCACGAACGACTTTGGTGAATCCTGGAAAAGTATTAAGTCGAACCTACCGGCTGGCGTTACGGCCCGCGTGATTCGCGAGCATCCACGCAACCAGAGCCTTTTGTTTTTGGGAACTGAGTTTGGCGCCTACGTTTCGTTTGATCGCGGCGCGCGCTGGACCCGTTTGCAGGGAAACTTTCCCATGGTGCGCGTCGACGACATTCAAATTCACCCGCGCGATAACGCGATGGTGCTGGCCACGCACGGACGATCGATTTGGGTGCTTGACGATCTCAGCCCGCTCGAGCGCGCCGCTGACAGCATTCTCGCTTCCGACATTCATCTGTTCGATCTGGCTCCGGCAACTCACTTCCGGCTCTACAACCGCAAAGGCAACATCGGGCACAAGTGGTTCACGGCGCCCAACCCGCCCTATGGCGCGGTCATTAATTACTACCTGAAAGAAAAGCCAAAAGACGATGTGAAAATTACCATCACGAACAGCGCGGGAACGGTGGTGCGCGATTTGAAAGGACCAAAGGAGGCGGGCTTGAGCCGCGTCGTTTGGGATCTGCGATTGACTTCGCCGGCCCCACCACCGGAAGGCGCGGGCGAAGGCGCGGGCGGAGGATTCTTTAGCCAGGCGCGTGGTCCACGCGTGCAACCCGGCAGCTACACCATCAAAATTGCCGCGGGCGACAAAACGGCAACTGGAAATGTGACCGTTCAGGAAGACCCGCGCATACAAATTGTCGAGGCGGATCGCGGCAAGCTGAATGATGCAATCGCGCGCGTCTACGCTTTGCAAAAATCCGCTGAAGCCGCGCGCAAGACTATGCGCAGCTTGAACACGCAAATCACCGCGCTGCAGACTTCGCTAAAAGATAATCCGGAAGTATCGAAACAAACGAACGAGTCGATACAGAAGCTCGCGGATCAGTTGAGTCAGATTCAAAAGAAATTAGTCGCGCCTCCCGATACTGGCAGCGCTGGCCCGGCGCTTCCCGACGAGCCGCGCCCGTTGCTTGGTCAAATAAACGGACTCG
>JBDTTW010000078.1:0-8866 GCA_039930405.1 bacterium | reverse complement strand
ACCGTCCTTTCGTGCGATATGGTTTTTTCAAGGAGAGAGCCTCGCAACGTTGTCTCGCTCCAATTCCTGTTCATAATACGAAGACGTTCATTCACTAGTTTCTTGCGGACACTGACTGCACCCTCGGTACCTGCTTCCGCTTGCCATTCGTTATGACGCTCGCGCGCTTGCCGTCAGTTGTACTGACGCACGGCTGTAAACGCGACACGACGTCCCGCAATGTCATGTTTGCCAGGACGCGTTCGACGGCCGAGTCAACCTCGTCCAGAACATCGTTGAGCACGGTGCCAATATTTACGCCGACCGGACAAGCGGGGTTGGGTGGGTGACGATGCAGGGAAAAGACTCCCCGGCTCTCAACCGCCTGATAAATGTCGAGCAGGGTTATGCGTTCAGGCAGCCGAGCGAGTTTCGATCCGCCCATGGAGCCCGTCTGCGAAACAACCAGGTTAGATTCTGCTAATTCGCACAACATTCGCCGAATAACGACGGCATTGGTGTTGACACTTTCGGCCACTTGCTCAGATTTCAGCGGCTCTTCGTCGGCCCACGCCATGAGCGTGAGCACGTGGACCGCCACCGCGAATCTGCTGCTGGTTGACATTAGTGGAAAATCCCTTGAAACGTCTGTAACAAATATAGTTACAGTTGGCGCTTTTGTCAAGGCCGGTTTCTGTTTGCAATGCCCTGCAGTCTCGTTAATTCTTTAAGAATTCTTTAAAAAACTCGAAGCACTCATCATCATCAAGGTTCTCGTTTGAATTAAATCCGCACGATCTTTAATTCGCGGCTAAACGGGAAGCGGACGGTTCTAATGCACGTCGGCCGTAGGGTTTGCCGCGAACGCCGCTCGTTTGTGTCGAGTGTTTGCTGCGGAACCCTTATGTTCTGGGCAGTAAACCCCATAATTTTGTTAGTTGGTTGCTAAATGGCATAAGCATTGCTCCTCACTACTTCGTTCGAGACGCTCTAGACATTTGCAGGCTACCAACAAAGGAGAGAACGTATGTTGTGGACGATTCTTGTGATTTTACTTGTGCTTTGGTTAGTGGGATTCCTTGGGCACATTGGCGGCGGACTGATTCACTTGCTGCTGGTGATTGCGCTGATAGTTTTCATCATTAACCTGGTCTCGGGTCGACGGGCTGTTTAAGCGAACGCTGAACGCTCCGGACGCGATGATCTTTCATGCGGACAGGTACTAGGCCTGTCCCGCTTTTATGAAATTCGATTCCTTTTATGAAGTTCGATTCCTTTTATGAAGTTCGTTTCAAGGGGGTTTCAGTGGATGGAAAAAAGATAGAGATTCGGTTGCTTAACGCCGATTCCTAAAAGGGCCCTGGCCGAAAGGCCAGAGCATGTCGTCCACGGCAGCAACGCTTCTTCAGAACTTTTGGAGGGGCGTTGCTTTGTCATGTGGTTCGGGCCTTCAGCTTGCCTCGGAAAATTAAGGTCAGCAAAGTAGTTGAGTTCGAGAGCACGTTGACTTCCCTCAGTTCAACAAAAGAGTGTTGTTTCCGAAAGGCCCGGCGCGCTGAGGCTGCGCCGGGTTGCGACAATCTATCCGCTTAAAGTTTTTCCGCTACCGCCAAAGCGTTATCGCTGCTAGAATTCAGTTCGAACTAACCCCTGAGAGGACAGTGTATGCCGGAACAACGAGGTAAACAGGCAACTGCCGATGTTAAGTCGGAATGGACGCAGGCTTACCAGATCTATCAGCGCGCGCCAGGCGACCGTTATGATAAGAAAAAGGACCGCACGTCGCGCATCGATCACGTAGCCGAGGAAATGAAACTAACGCGCAAGCAGGCGAAACGCCGCATTCGCAATTACGAAGCCTGGCAGCGCAACATCAAGAAGGGTATCGTCGAACCCTAGTCCACACCCGCCTAAAGCCCAGACCTTTATTCTGCGCACCATCTATCTATTAGTTTCTCGGACTTAACCGGCGAAGAGTTCGCGGATTACTCCACTCACTCGTCTCAACCCCGCGCCCTTTTGGAATCGTTAACTCTTTAGGCTTGTACTCTTGAGGAAGTCCATAAGCCGGAGTCTGCTCTTAGAACGCCTTGTTTTGCGACAGGGCTCGCCAGGCGAAATAGATGAACCAGCGTCAATATCTAGTCGTGTTGTGCCTCGGCGCGGCGCTCTTGTTCTTGCCGGCGCAGGCATTCGGGCAATGTGGCGGTGAACGCTGGTCCGTGAAGATTGGCTCCGACCTCGACGCCGGTTTGGTTAACCTTAACAATCCGACGCCCACAACACTGGCAGCGCTAACAGCGCTCGCAGCGCCAAATTCAATTCCAGACAATAAGAGAGTGCAGCCGACCGAAACCACGCTCTGGGTGGTCAACGCGACCTTAAAGCAGTATCAGAAACAGGCTGATTCGGATTATCACCTACTGCTGATCGATGGCGCGGGCCATCAGATGATTGCCGAAATCCCTTCGCCCAACTGCGTCCCAGCGGGCAGTCCCTTTGCCGCGGGCGTATCCCGAGCGCGCGCCCAATTTGATGCAAAGTTTACGGCCACCTCAGCACTCAAGAATGCGAATGTGCCGGTCCAGATTAAGGGCGTTGGTTTCTTTGATTATCTTGCGGGTCAGACCGGGGTGGCTCCCAATGGGATCGAGATTCATCCGATACTGGATATCGTTTTCAATCCGACGAATGACTTTTCGCTGACTGCTTCGCCGTCGACATTGAATGCGACGCAAGGCAGTTCAGCGAGTACAACTATCGCAACATCGATCACTGGCAGTTTCAATTCCGCTATATCGCTTTCCGCTTCCGGCTTACCGGCAGGCACAACAGCCAGCTTTAGTCCCGCCAGCATCGCGGCCCCGGGTTCTGGTTCAAGCATGCTTACCCTCAGCGTTGGCAGCACCACGCCAACGGGAACCTACAATGTTTCACTCGCCGGGACCGGCGGCGGCAAGAGTCACAGTGCGAGCGTCAGCTTGACTGTTAGCGCTGCGGGCAGCGCCACGCAACAACTACTCGGCAATCCTGGTTTTGAAAATGGCGTCAACGCTTCGCCCTGGGTTGTCAGCACCGGCGTCATGGACAACACGACTTTACAACCGGCCCGCACCGGCGCCTGGAAGGCATGGATGAACGGCTTTGGCTCGCCGCACACCGATACGCTGGCGCAGACAGTGACGATTCCGGCCAATGCGACAACGGCAACGCTTTCTTATTGGCTTTACGTCTATACGGCGGAAACAACTTCGAGCATCGCCTACGACACACTGACGATCCAATTGCGGAATTCGTCGGGTGCGGTGCTGACGACTTTGGCGAACTATTCGAACCTCAGCCCCAAGTTCCCTTATGCGCAGGCTTCGTTTGATCTCAGTTCGTATAAAGGACAAACCATCCAGGTTTATCTGGTCGGCACCGAAGATCAGGGACTACAAACTTCATTTCTGATCGACGACTTCTCACTCGACGTCGCGACTACAACAACCACGATCGACGATTTCTCGATCGCGGCAACGCCGGCGACGTTGACTGCCGTGCAGGTTAGTTCTACTTCGACGAGCGTCAGCACCACCCTCAGCGGCAGTTTCAATTCCAATATCTCGCTCGCCGTTTCCGGCTTGCCGGCCGGCACAACTGGCACCTTCAATCCTGCCGGCATCGCAGCGCCCGGCTCCGGTTCAAGTACGCTCAACATCAACGTCGGCAGCACGACTCCGACCGGAATCTATAACATTTCGCTTACTGGCAGCGGCGGTGGCAAATCGCATTCAACCAGTCTCAGCCTGACAGTCAGCGCCGCGGGCGGCAGTACGCAACAACTTCTCGGCAATCCGAGTTTTGAAAACGGTGCAAGCGCTACGCCCTGGGTGGCCACTACTGGCGTGATCGATAACACCACGTCGCAACCGGCCCGCACCGGCGCCTGGAAAGCATGGATGAACGGCTGGGGCTCGACGCATACGGATACGCTTTCGCAAACGGTGGCGATTCCAGCTAACGCTACCAATGCCACATTGTCTTATTGGATTTACATTTATACGGCTGAAACTTCGCCCACCGTCGCATACGACAAACTGGCTGTTCAGATTCGCAGTTCGTCCGGCACGGTTCTGGCTACCCTGGCAAACTACTCGAACCTCAGTCCAAAGTTTCCTTACGCACAGGCTTCGTTTGATCTCAGTTCATACAAAGGACAAACCATCCAGGTTTATCTGGTCGGTAGCGAAGACCAGGGACTACAAACTTCTTTCATCATCGACGACTTCTCACTCGATGTAATTCACTAGGATTGAAGAATGCGTTACAGCTTCTTAATTTTTAGTTTGTTGGTGCTGGGCGGAACGGCGCGGGCGCAGCAACCGGAAGACAGAGCGCCAGTCAACGATGCCGTTCAGGCCGTGATCGATGACGATGGCGGACGGGCGTTTACGGTCAATTCGAAACTAAAATCATTGGCAGAACTTCGCCGACTGCCAGGCGCCGCCGCGTTACCGGCGCCGCAGCAGTACACAATCTTCCTCGGCAGCCGTTGGGCCACGCCGTCACTGCGGGCGCGCGAGGCAAAGCTCAGCAACCTGCTCTCATCAATTCAAAATCAGCCGGACGTTAACAAGTTGAACAGTCTGGGCATCAACAACCTCTATGGGCCAACTTACAGCCAGGAGGTGCTGACGCAGTTCAACAATGACGAAAAGCTTTCCGACATTGGAATCAAGACGATACTCACGGGGTTGGTTGGGGACGGCTCAGTACCGCAGGCTCAGGGCACCACGATTTACGTGATTTTTCTTCAGCCGGATCTGCGCTCCACACTCGGCACCTTGACCGGCCGCAAACACTATCTCGCTTATCATCAATTTCTGAATATTGGCGGCGATCGATTGCACTACGTTGTCGTTCCCTACGAACCCGACATTGATACTGCCAAGGCCATCGCGCTGCGCGCCCTGGTTGCCGCAGCGCTGAATCCTACCGGGGACGTGGGAAACTAACCTCAACCAGCCGGCGGCGCCGGCACTACAATCTTTTGCCCCGGTAAGATCATGGCCCAGTTGGAAACGTGCGGATTGAGTTCGCGCAGTTGGTCCGGCGTCACCTTGTATTTGCTGGATAGACGATTCAAAGAATCTCCAGGCGCGACCGTAATTTCTGTCGTGTTCGGTCGAGAGTTGAGGGCCTGGTCTTGAGCGGCAGGCGACGAGATTGGCGCAGGCGTGGTGATTGGCGTTGTCACTGGCGCCGTGCCTGCTGCAGGCACCCTAATTTGCTGACCCATTCGTATCGCGGCCCAACGCCTGATCCCTGGATTCAAAGAGATCAATTTTCCCTGAGGCACGTTGTACTGCTCAGCAAGTGTCCTTAACGAATCGCCTCGGTTGACCGTGACTACGGTCACGGCATCAGGCGAAACGCTTCCTACTGGTGCGGCGACGGGCGATGCGGAAGGCACAGCTGCTGTGGTTTGGGAAATCGTATCAATGTATCGCTTAGCATCGGCGAATGACGAGAACCGTTGTTCGCCAGTCGCGTTGACTGGCTGCGACGTGTCCAGCGTTACGGTTGCCTGCTCACCATCCAAGCGGCTAATCGTGATTTGATTACCAGCAGTCTTCACCGACCAAGCTTCAGGACCATGTTTCGCGCCGCGTGATTGAATCCAGCCGCCGATGACGGAACCGATCAATGCGGCGGCCAGAACAAGCAAGGCAACCATCGTAACCGGCATAGCCGGGCTGCGCGATGGATCGTCTTCATGTCGTGCCACTGATTGCGTAACAGGTTCGTTAGATTCGCCCCTCGAACCGGCGCTGTTCACTTTTTGGGTTAACGTCGCGCCCAGGCTTTTAACCTTCTCGTCCAACTCCAGCAGATCGATCTTGGCGGCCTTTCCTCTCAAATCGTCTTTCAAAACTTCCAGTTGCTGCGCGATTCTTGAGTCAACCTGGCCGCGTGCCTGGTCGGCATTCAAGGCTTCCATTCTGGATTCGAGTGCGGCTACGGCCTTGCTCAAATCGGCAAGTACCGGGTCCAGGTACTTTTCGTATGGACCAGACATCACGACCAGGCTGCGATCATCGCGTGCAGAAGCACCGGCCTTCATCAACGCCTCGCAAATCACTTGCGGATCAGTAGAGCCTATTTTGGCAATCTCATCCGACAGCGTTCTCCCCGCGAATGCGTCCTGAAGCCCGCGCGTCAGCAACAAAACCAAATCAGCATCCTGCAAAGTGAACGACTGGACTACGTCGGTTAGTGGAGCCTCTCGATTACCTGCCCCAAGTTGTTCGATAGCCGGGTCAGCGCCAGTTGCGGTCGCAGTCTCACCTGCCGCCGGTCCAAACAAAGGCAGCAGCCGGCCATTGTTGACCACGTTCAGTTGCACGTCGCCGCAAAGGAAGTAAGTCAGACGATTACCGTTAACCAGGCAGAGTGCGCCGCTTGCCAACAATTCGGGGCCGCCGGATTGTTCGCCCAGATTGTGCAGGAAGTTATTGATTTCCTTGGCGAGGAATCCCAGAAACAGCTCGGCGGAAAATCTGGACAAGGTCACGAACGAGCCAACAATGGTTTCCAGTTTTCCCTTTAGAGTGGCGTTGAGGTTTGCATAGTCGTGTTGTCCAAAATCGAGCAGCGCGAAAAATTGTCCGCGCGGCGTCTCTACGTCGAGAGAAAAGTCCTCGTTGTGAGGTTTTGATTTTAGCTTGATCGAAGCCGACGAAAATTTCATGGGGCGCGTCCTCCGTGCCCGCGCAACTTATCACGAACCAACTAAATGCGGAATAATCTTTTTTCCCGGAGCCGGCTGGGACTTTTCAAGTCGATCGCCGCTGGTTACAATCATCTTCGTTCCCCACAGCCAAATAATCAGCCGGGCTAAGTCAATGGAGGCTCCAATGAATCTCGTTCGCCACAGCGGCCATGTGTGGACAGGTGCGTTTCTTTTTCTTATCGTCAGTCTTTCACTTATGTCGTCTTGTGCAAACAATCAAACTTCGGTTTCAACCTCGGGCGGCAAAGGCACGCCCGCCGAGGCCGAGAAGTTCGTCGCCGACGCCGAGAAGCGCTTGTTTGATCTGAACGTTAAGTACAGCCGCGCGGATTGGGTCAAGAGCACTTTCATCACCGACGATACTGAAGCGATGTCAGCCGACGCCAATAAGGATGTAATTGCCGCCACGACCGAACTCGCCGAACAATCGGGTCGTTTCGATGGACTTGATTTACCTTATGATGTCGCCCGCAAGCTGAAACTCTTGAAGTTGTCCCTCACCTTGCCTGCGCCTAAGGATCCCACTGAACGCGATGAATTGACCAAGCTGGCCGCCTCGCTCGAAGGCGACTACGGCAAAGGCAAGTACTGCCCGGACGGTGATAAAGGAAAGTGCCTGTCACTCGGCGATATGGAAGAGATCATGGGCACGAGCCGCGACCCTGAAGAGCTGAAGCGGATTTGGCTGGGATGGCACCAGGTGTCGCCACCTTATCGAAAAGACTACGTACGCTTTGTCGAGTTGAGTAACAAAGGCGCGAAAGAGATGGGCTTCAAAGATACCGGCGCGATGTGGCGCGCGAAATATGACATGGAGCCTGATGCGTTTGCTGCCGAGATGGAACGGCTGTGGCTACAAGTCAAACCGCTTTACGATTCGCTTTACACCTACACGCGGCGCAAGCTTTCCGAGAAGTATGGGAAAGAAGTAGTGCCGCTCGATGGGCCAATTCCGGCGCACCTGCTCGGCAACATGTGGGCCCAGCAATGGGGCAACGTGTATCCGTTGCTGAAACCTGAAGGCACTGGCGATCGTGGTTACGACTTGACGCAGATTCTCAAGGCGCGCAACACCGACGCCAGGCAATTAGTTCATTACGGTGAGTCCTTTTTTACTTCCATCGGTTTCGAGGCGCTGCCGCAGACATTTTGGGAGCGCTCAATGTTTGTCAAGCCAACCGATCATGAAGCCGTTTGCCATGCGAGCGCCTGGGACATCGATTTCGAAAAAGATGTGCGCTTGAAAATGTGCATTCAGATAAACGAGGAAGACTTCACCACGGTCCATCACGAACTCGGGCACAACTACTATCAAATGGCGTATGCCGGTCAACCGTTTCTCTATCGCGACAGCGCGAACGATGGTTTTCATGAAGCCATTGGCGACACCATGGCATTGTCGGTTACGCCGCCCTATTTAAAACAAATTGGGCTGGTCGACAAAGTGCCGGACCCAGGTTCTGACATCGGTTTCCTGTTGCAACGCGCGCTCGATAAAGTCGCTTTTCTGCCGTTCGGTTATTTGGTGGATCAATGGCGTTGGAAAGTTTTCTCCGGCGAAGTTGGACCAAACGATTACAACAAAGCGTGGTGGGATCTGCGTCTGAAATATCAGGGCGTCGCCCCGCCGGCGCCTCGTTCGGACCAGGATTTCGATGCCGGCGCGAAATATCATGTGCCCGCTAACACACCTTATGCTCGTTACTTTCTCGCGGCGATTCTGCAGTTTCAGTTTCACCGCGCGCTTTGTCACGAAGCCGGCTTCAGCGGACCGCTGTACCAATGTTCGATTTACGGCAACAAGAAGGCGGGCGAAAAACTTAAGCAGATGCTGGCGCTGGGTTTGAGCAAGCCCTGGCCGGAAGCACTCAAGGCGATGACCGGCGAAGACAAGATGGATGCGACGACGATCATCGATTACTTCGCGCCGTTGAAAACGTGGCTCGATGAACAAAACAAGAAGCCATGAGCCGCGTTGCACAAAGAGTCGTAAGCGGAATAACCGGATAGCGATCAGGCTTGTCTTAGGACTTAACTTGTCCCGGTTTATGCCAGTCCAATCCAGGTAAACCGTACTTGGTACAGTGCGGAACCGCGAGCGGTAGCGACCGG
>JBDTTW010000077.1:0-3084 GCA_039930405.1 bacterium | reverse complement strand
CGAAGAATTCAGGACCGGTCATTTTTCAAGTCAGAATTGATCACAAATAGAACTTGCCAGCCATATTTTGTTTTAAGGAGATGTTTCTGCGATGACAAGTAAGCCGCTGTTTCTTGGTCTGCTACTGCTGCTTTTTGCGTTAAGCGTGCTGCCCGTGGTGGCACAACAGGATGAGGACGTGCGCGGCGCCTTTCTCACCACCCGGCCTAAAGCACCTGACAAAGGAAATGACCCGCCGGCAAAGCGGACTCACCGGCGGCCGAAACCAGCGCCCAGCGCAACGCCAGGACCGGTCAGCAGTGGTGGTCCAACTCCCAGCACGCCGAAGAAAGTTTTGCCGCGCCTGGGTCTGGGGCTAACGCTTTTTATGCGTGACTCGAACGGGTTGGCGCTGCGAACCGATCCGACGCACGCATTTCACAAGGGCGATCACGTCAGGTTTTTGCTGGAAACGAATGCCGACGGCTATCTTTATATTTTCAACACCACCGATGGCGGGCCGGCCGTAATGATTTACCCGGACCAGGAACTTGATGAAGCCGGCAATTACATTCAGGCCCATGTGCCGGTTGAACTTCCTTCCAGCCTGGCCGCTGAAGAAAGACTGCGTTGGTTAACTTTCGACGAGCACGCCGGCGCCGAGAAGCTCTATTTTGTGTTTAGCCGCGAACCTCTCAACGGGGCGCCCATCGAGGACGATCTGATTAGTTTCTGCCGCGAGAATGACAGCAAGTGCCCCTGGCATCCCAATTCGGAACTGTGGGCTCAGATTCAAAAAGAGTTAAGCGAATCACGACAGTCTTCAAAAGCTGTTGGTTTGGGAAAATCGCAAACCTCCAGTGAACATAGGGCGGCCACGCGCGGCATTGGACTTAACCGCGACGATCCGGAACCGTCCTTGATCATGTTGAGCGCAACCAGCAGCAAGACAGTCCTCGTCACCGCCCTGGAACTGATTCACAATGCGGTCAGCCTATTGAACGATTCAGAATCGGACGAGAACCAGCCGCAGTAAAATGATGCGGGAGAAGTTAGAGGTAAATGCAATGATAAAGCGATTATCTATCGGCGTATTAGGCGCGACCCTGTTGTTCGGTATTGGTTTCATCGCTCCGCGTTTCGCCACCGCCGCCGCGGACATGCCGCAGACTGACCAGGCTGGCACAGCGCTGCAAGCCGGGCGTCGCCTCTTAAAGCGCGGCAAAAGCGACCAGGCTCTGTCGCAACTCCAAAAGGCGCTCAATCTCTATACCGCCGCCAAGAACAACCACGGCATTGCGGCGACCGAGAATGAACTCGGCGATCTGTATTTGCGACAGGGTGAATACAACGTCGCGTTGGATCATTACAAGCATGCCCTCGATGGCTTTGTCGGCGCTGATAAAAAAAACGAACAGACCACAGCCGCGGCAAGCCTGGTGGACAGTCGTTTGGCCAATGCGAACATTGCCGACGATAAATTCAACGCCAACCTGATGCTGGCAAAGATCGGCGACGTTAACTTTCGCCTGGGCCGCTTGGCTGACGCCAGTTCAGCCTATGGACAGATGCAGGTGAAGAAGCCGGAAGGCACTGCGTCAAAAGTGAGCCGCCGTTTTGGTGGATTCGGCGCGATCGTGGGCGCGGCATCAACCGGCCACGTTTCAGTCGAAGCGCCCGTCAGCGCAGTTACCGTCGCCTTGGAAGCGAAGAAGGAACTCGACGAGTATCGCGTTTCAATTGTTTACTCCAGCTACGAGCTGGGCATGGGCCGAGTGGCCTTTGCGCAAAACGATCTGGAGTCTGCGAAGAAACATTTTCAGAACGCGCTGGACGCCGCGGGCAGCAGTCTGGGTGGCATTACCAAGCTGGGCCAGACGCGCCGCTTTCGTGCCGCCGCACGCACCAGTTTGGGTGACGTCGCCTTACGTCAAGGGCGCACCAAGGACGCAGCCAAAAGCTATACGGACGCAATCAAGGGCGCGCAGGATGACAAGCGCATCGATCTGATTTGGCCCGCGCAGCGCGGCTTGGGCAAGAGTTTGTGGCTGCAGGGAGTGCAGGAAACTGACGCGAAGAAATCGCTGGCGTTGCGCGAAGCAGCGCTGAAAAATTATCGCGATGCTCTCCAGACAATTGAGACCCTGCGTTCGGGCAGTCTGCGCGCAGATGAAGCACGCACCACTTTTCTTGCGACCACCAAAGATGTGTTTGACGAGACGACCACTGACCTGGCCGAACTGTCGCTGCTGACAGCGCCCGCCGGCGGCGGTCCGCTTTCCGGGAAAGCGCTTGATTATGCGGCTGAAGCGTTCAAGGTTTCCGAACAGTCGCGCGCGCGTTCGCTGCTCGATCTGTTGAGTGAAACCGGGACTTCAATCACCGCCGGCATCCCCGCCGATTTATTGAAACGCAAACAGGAGAATCTCGATCGCCAGCAGGAGATTGCTGAAGACCTGTTAGGAGTAAACCTGAATCCGGACCAGCAAAAGAAAAAACCATCAGAGCTGGAAGCGGAATTGGAGAAGCTGCAAACCGAGTTTGACGATATTGAAAACCAGATTAGAACTGCGAGCCCGCGCTATGCCGGCCTGACTGGCGGCCAACCGCTCTCGCTGGCCGATGTCCAGCAACGTGTGCTCGATGATCAGACGGTTTTGCTTGAATACAGTTTGCAAAGCGATGCTTCTTATCTTTGGGCTATCGGCAAGTCGGGCGTCAGCCTCTTCAAACTGCCGGCGCGGCCCGCGGTTGAGAAACTCGCCACCGATCTCCGCGCGCAATTAATTCCCACCAGGCTGCAGCGCCGCATTGTCGGTATCGACGTAATGGCTGATTCGCAGCGCGGACTCGGTGTTAGCGCCACGCCATTTGCCGAAGACGCCGCAGCGTTTGTTAGTGCTTCGAATGCGCTTTACAAAGGCGTGCTCGAACCCGCTGCGGGCGCAATCGCCGACAAGCGTCTGTTGCTAGTTGCTGACGGCGCGCTGAATTACGTTCCTTTTGAAGCGTTGGTGACCTCGGCTCCCAGCGCGGATTATTCGTCGCTACCGTATCTGGTTAAGACCAACGAGATCATCTACGCGCCCTCGGCGTCCGTCGTCG
>JBDTTW010000076.1:0-2684 GCA_039930405.1 bacterium | reverse complement strand
GCGTGTTGCGCCCCTGCTTGATAGCCGGCCAGGCGTCTTGTTGCGGCGGCGTGGCCGCGGGAAACGTCTTCCCGAACCAGCGCGCTACTGCTGGATGAAAAATTTCCAGGTTCATAAGGGAAGCGGATTATAACCTGAGTTTACTGAAATTGCACGCATGAAACACTGGCCTAGACGTGCAATTAAATGATAATCCGCAGATTACGCAGATTACACAGATTGTAAAACCAGGCAGGCATAAAAGGATCAACCCCTTGGCTCTGCGGTGTAAAAGGACCGTCTAGGGAGGGATCGTAGAACTTCTCAGTCAGAAAAATTGTTCGGAAGAATGTGGAATGATGGAAGCCAACCGTGGGTAGTCACTTTCAAGTCCTAACTATTTTGTTTCTTAATCGGCGTAATCTGCGGATAGGATTCCGAAAGCTACTCAAACTGTTTCTTGAATTCGTCGAACTGTTGCTGCAGCCTGCGGACTTCCATCGTTAAGGTCACTACTTCCTGTTCAAGTTTTTCAATTCGTTCCGCCTCGCCACCTCGGCGCCTGCCTGCGGCTGTTGCCGGTGCGGCGTCCGCAAGCGTTTCGATTACAGGCTCTCCGGACAGCAGATGCGCAAAGCGAACTTCCTTTTGGCCGGGTTGGCGCGGCAGGCGAATAACCAGCGGGTCTGGTTCGCGCGTCATCAATGCATTCAGAGTCGCGTCGACTTCTTCCAATCCCGAAAATTCGTGCAAGCGAAAACCGCGCGTTGTCAGTTCGCCGGTTGTCTGTGCTCCCCGCAGCAGCAGCACGCACATCACTGACAGCTCGGCGGCGCTGAGGTGCAACACTTCGGTCATCACATGCTTGTATTTCGGCACACGGCTGGTGCTGCCATAAAAGACGTAAGTCAGATTTTTCTCGCGCAGAGTTTCCAGCGCCTGCGCTACTTCCGCTTCGGAATACGACGTGACTGGAGTGCGATTATTTTTTTGATTGCACGCCAGCGTCAACGAGTTAAGTGTCAGCGGGTAATACTCGGGCGTTGTCACTTGCTTTTCAACCAGTGAGCCAAGCACCCGAACTTCGATGTCAGTTAGTTCAGTTAACAATGATTTGTCTCTTCCCGGGCGCGTAAATAATCGTAAAGCAAACTGTTAGTTTGCGTTGGTTCGTTAACACTAACCTGAAAGGTCGGGACCACCGCAAACCAAAAGTTTGCTTTACGCCTGCCAATTTAATAGTCTCTAAAATTTTGCATTTCTTCGAAACGGGTAGTCGTGTACATCGATTGCTTTCGTCGAGATCTTTAGTTGAAATCTGGACTCGATGAGCCAATTGGATTACAAGGCATCTTACCACCGAAACCTACCTCACATTCAGCCGCGCGGCGCAACGTTGTTTGTCACATTGCGAGTCGCCGGATCACTGCCATAGATTGTTATCTCGCACTGGCGAAAAGAACAGCGCTGGCTGCGTCACCTTGCTCAGTCTAATCCGTCTCATTACGAACAAGTGAAACCCGATTTTGAAAGAAAGTGGTTTGCGAAGTTTGAGGAGATACTTGATGGCGCTGCGGTTGGCCCCGTCTGGCTAAGTAATGAACGGATTGCGGACATCGTTGCGGAAGGTTTGCATCATCGACATGGAGAAGCTTACCGACTTGACGCTTTCTCCATAATGAGCAACCACGTTCACGCAGTCATCAAGCCTCTTCCGAAAAGTGTGGACGAAGATTCGGACCAAGCGCTTTCGGCAATCATGCAATCTCTCAAAGGTTACACGGCTTTCCAGTGTAATAAACTCCTTGGTCGCGAAGGAGAATTCTGGGCGCATGAGAGTTACGACCATTGGATCCGCGACAACGACGAGTGGCAGCGGATAGTCGCATACGTCTTGAATAATCCTGTAAAAGGTGGTTGCGTTCAGCGCTGGCAGGACTGGAAATGGAACTACTGTCGACTGTAGAGCAAACTGTTAGTTTTGGTGGCTCGTTAGCACTCAACTTGAAGGTCGGGAACCACCGCAAACTAACAGTTTGCTTTACATATCTTGCGCACAGCGGAAGCCGGATACCATCCAGCGCTCGTGCGCGTGAAAGAAGTTTCTATACGTCGAGCGAATATGAAGCTGTGGCGTTGCATACGAACCGCCGCGCAGAACCTTCTGGTTCACAAACCACTTATCGTTGTATTCGTCGAATTCCGATTTAAACCCGGGATAGGGAACGTAATCTGAAGTTGTCCATTCCCAAACGTCCCCAATCAACTGGTGGCAATCGTAACTATTTTGTCCCGCAGGGAAGGATCCAATCGGCGCCGGGGCCCACAGACCGTTCTCAAACAAGTTCGCCTTTGAAACATCCGGCCGTTCGTTCCCCCACGGGAAGGCGATGCGTTCGCCGTTATTCGAATCAAACGTTGCCGCTTTTTCCCACTCGCCTTCCGTCGGCAAGCGTTTGCCGGCCCACTTTGCAAATGCTGACGCTTCAAAAAAACTAACGTGCGAGACGGGCTCACTCGCTTTGCTTGCGGCTGGGTGGAGTCCGGAGAAGTCGCGGATCATCCATTCTCCGTCGTGCAGTTCCCAATAAAGCGGCGCGCGCCACTGTTCCCGGTTCACCGCTTCCCAGCCTTCGGAAAACCACCAGCGAAAATCCTGGTAACCATTGTCGCGAATGAACTCGAGATAATCGCCGTTGCTGACC
>JBDTTW010000075.1:0-10539 GCA_039930405.1 bacterium | reverse complement strand
GAAGAACGCTACAACGCCAATGCATACTGCGATTACCCGAACGATGCGGGCTTCACGCGCGCCTCGAGATTTTTGGAGCGCTGCGAACTCATTATTCGCTGAACCCCTGGGCCTTTGGTCCTCTGCCAGCCAAACCCGGGCCGTTACGATACTTGACCTTACCTGACAAGGCGTCGGTTCTGTTTGACAGTCTGCGATTCGGGCTTCATCCAGCCGCATGTCTTTTGGAGATCCTAATGACACACCCTTCACGCTTCAACCAGTTCGTTATCGAAACACGTGGGAAAATATTTAGCTGGCGAAACTTCGGCTCGCTGAGTTTGCTGTTGTTTGTTTTCGCGCTTGGAAGTTTGACGCTGCGCGCCCAGCAAAACATCGATCAGACGGGCAGGAAGATGCAGGCCACCTCGAGCGCCACTATCAACATCGCGGAAATCGAGAGGCGCGAAAAGGAACGAGGCCCAACCGCGGAAAAGAAAAAAATTGAGAATGAAAACCTGACGAACATACCATTTGCTCCGCCAATTCCGCCGGGCGCCAAAGGCGAAACTTTCAAACTCACGCTGGCGGAAAATACTGCTCCCCTGCAGGCCCGGAAGAAGGAAGGATCGACTGGTTTCGAACCAAATTTTCCCGGCATTGGCGATAACAACACCACGATTCCTCCGGACATGGGTGGAGCAGTCGGCCCGAATCACGTGATGACTGCCCTGAATTCACAAGTCAGGATTCAGAACAAAACTGGCGGCACAATCTCAACAGTCACGCTCAACGGGTTTTTCTCGCCACTGGTCGGAGCGTTCAGCGTTTTCGATCCTAAAGTCTTGTACGATCCGTTTGCCGGGCGCTGGATCATAACCGCGCCAGCCAACAGCAACTCTGCAACCTCAGCACTCTTAATCGCGGTGTCATCCAGCAACGATCCCACCGCGCCCTGGTCGGGCTATGCATTCGATGCGGATTCGACCAACACCAAGTGGTTCGACTATCCCAGCATTGGTTTCAACAATAATTGGATCGTGGTAACCGGAAATTTGTTTCAGGTTGTGGCGCCGGGTAGTCCCGATCCTTTTATGAATGAACAGGTTTACATTTTCGATCGCGTGGCGCTGTATGCCGGCGCCAGTCCGCCGACAGTTTTGAATCGCCCCACTTCGGAAGGCTTTACGATTTGCCCAGCGGTGACGTTGGATAGCTCGATGGCTACTGAATTTCTGGTGAGTAACTGGAATGGAAGTTCGGGTGGCAACGGATTTGTGCGGCTCTACACGATCACCGGCACACCCGCCGCGCCCGTGTATGCGACCACCACGCTCTTCCCGAATGTAGCGCTGCCGTGGGCAAGTTCGCCGAATGCTACCGGCGCCGACTTTGCACCTCAAAGCGGCGCGGCTCAGTTGATTCAAAACAACGACTCGCGCATGCAGAATGTCGTTTTCCAAAACGGCTCGCTCTGGTGCGCGCAATCCGCTTACTTGCCCGCTGCGGCTCCCACCCGCTCCGCGGTGCAATGGTGGCAAATCAATCCGACTACCGCCGCAGTGCAGCAGTTTGGACGCGTCGATGATGCCACCGCCACTAACTTCTACGCCTTTCCCAGCATCGGCGTGAATGCCTACAACGACGTACTGATCGGCTATTCAAGCTTTTCGGCGGCCCAATTCGCCAGTTGCAACTATTCGTTTCGAATGCACACGGATGCGCTCAACACGCTGCAACCGACAGTTCAATTCAAAGCGGGGTTAGCTAAGTACTTCAAGATTTACACCGGGGCCCGCAATCGCTGGGGTGACTATTCGAGTACCTGCATCGATCCCAACAATTTTGGGATATGGACCATCCAGGAATACGCCGAACTCCCTTCGGGCGGGTTGGACGAATGGGGCACTGAATGGAATCTTTGGGTGCCGCCGGTTTCCAATCTGTACGTGAAGGACGTCCCGGCCGATAGCGGCTCGGAACCGGATCTTTCAACGCTGCCGATGTATGAGAGCGACGACATCTGGCTGCGGAAAGCGCAGGATTCGGCGCACGCTTTTGCTCATATCACCGAAAATGCCGAGTACCGCACCGGAACTTCAAACCCAAACTACGTCTACGTGGATGTTCGAAACAGAGGAGCAGCATCGAGTGGGGGCACCGAACAGCTGACGCTCTATTGGGCCAAGGCCGGGGCCGGACTCAGTTGGACCAGCCCGTGGAATGGCGGCGTCTATTTCGATCCCGGACCAAACACGATGCTGATGGGAGGAGTGATCGCAACGGTCACACTACCCGTCATTGCTGCCGGCGGTGAGAGCATTCAGGAATTTGCCTGGAACCCCCCAGACCCAAGCGTGTACGCCGCGGCTTTCGGAACTGATACGAATCACTTCTGTTTGTTGGCGCGCGTTACTACCAGCACGACGGCGCCATTCGGCATGACTTTTCCGGAAACCACTAATCTCTATGCCAACGTTCAGAAGAACAATCACATCGCGTGGAAGAACATCGGCGTGTATGACCTGTTGCCAGGTACCAGCGCGCCGGCCCACGCCGTCCTTGCGAATCTGACCGCGCAGAAGATGACCGTTAAGGTAAAGTTTTCAGCGCTTGACGCCGCCGGGAACGCCGTACTTCTCGATAAGGGAATGCTGAAGATAACTCCGGGCACCAAGCTGCGAGAAATCCTGCAGCAGAACCGGCCAACGGGCGAGGGCTACAAGGACGCGGGCGACGGAACCTTCCAGCTCACTAAGGAAGGCGGCTTCCTGGGGAACATTCCGCTTGAGCCGGGTGTATTCGCACCGCTTGAAGTCGTCTTTGTTCCGACCAATCCTGCTGAGCAGCTGACCGGATACGCGATCAGGGTCGAGCAAGTGGACCAGACCACCGGAACAGATCAAATAGTTGGTGGGCAAACATTTGTATTTGGCATGGTCCAGGGCTTCGGCACCAGCGGCGGAGGCGGTGGTGGTGGAACAGTTGGCCATTGGCCGTGGTGGTGGTGGCTGCTCGCTCTGCTGATCCTGCTGATAATTTTGTGGCTGCTCTGGAGGTTGCTGAAGAAGTAGCTGCAAACGATCCGCCTCACGGTTGAATTAACCGACTCGACGTTAGTGTTAAGCGCCTTGCTGGCACTAACGTCGGGTTTGCATCGCGCATTTCGCTCGCGCCGGATTTTGGGAATTGGTCAGTTGGGTTTTTGTTGACTTCTTGACTCCTTATCGGAGCTGCAAGGCGGCAGGAAGGCGAAGCGGTCTCACTAGCTTTGTGCCTTAAGCCCGGTGGTCAAGTTACAAAATGATTTCTTGAACCGTTTCCAACGGTTTCTCCAGACTCTCCGGGCACAAAAACCATTAGAAACGGTTCTTTGTCGATTTTGGTTTGCTATCACCGGGCTGAAGCCGCGGTGCTAATGAGATCGCTTCGCGTACTCCCGCCCACGGTCGCAGCGAAAGCGGCGAAGCTACTGTCATCTTCTTTAATTCAACCCTACGAACTACTCCCGTTTGTCCTAACTTTTACTTTCTTGCAACCTGTAATAAAGTCACTTGCAAAAGTGAAAGGGAAAAGCACGTAAAGCAAACTGTTAGTTTGCGGTGGCGGGAAAATCCTCGTCGTTGAGAGCAGCGAACATCCACAAACTCACAGTCTGCTTTACGGGCAAACGTGCAAATGATGAAAACGTCTCTGACCGAGAGCGCTACTCGATCGCTCTCTGCCAAACTGCAGCAAGCGAACAGTGATTTTGTCCTTAAGTACCCCGGCGAAACAGGCAAGCGCCAGCCGGTGCACACCGTCTATGGCGGCGCGCATCTCTTTAAGTCCGATTCAGCGTCGCGTCTGGGGGCACTGGCACGTCGCTCGCTGGATCAGTTTGCGCCTGACTTCATTGCCTTCGCGAAAGCGCTGGGACTGCGCGGCGCTGACGAGCTGCCCGAAGCGACGGACGAAGCCAGCGGATTGCGCACGGACCTGGAAAACAATGTCGAGAGCGTGCGGCAAAAAAACAAAACAGCCTGGCTGGCCCACACAATCTATAACCGAGTCAACGAGAAACTGCGCCGTGAGCCGGTCGAGGATTTTCGCATCGACTTTGAAGATGGTTATGGCAATCGTCCGGATACTGAAGAAGACGGCCACGCCGCCGCGGCTGCGGCCGAAGTCGCCGAGGGCATCCTGAACGGCACGCTGCCGCCGTTCATTGGTATTCGTATCAAACCTTTTAACGAAGAATTGCGCGCGCGCAGCATGCGCACGCTTGATATTTTTGTTTCTACCCTGGTCGAGAAATCGGCAGGCAAACTTCCGGATAACTTCGTCGTAACGCTCCCAAAGATTACGATCCCGGAACAGGTCAGTGCGCTCGCCGACGTGTTTGACTCGCTCGAACAAGCGAACGGTCTGGCTGCCAACTCACTCAAGCTCGAGATGATGATTGAAACCACGCAATCGATCATCAACAATAACGGCGAAATCAATCTGCCCTTGCTGCTGGCGGCAGCGCGCGGACGTTGTGTTGCGGCCCACTTTGGCACGTACGACTACACCGCGAGTTGCAGCATCACCGCGGCGCACCAACACATGATGCATCCGGCCTGTGACTTTGCTAAGAACATGATGCAGGTTTCATTTGCCGGCACCGGCATTTGGCTGTCCGATGGCGCAACCAACATCATGCCGGTGGCGCCGCATCGTTTCAGCGAAGGCGGCACGCCGTTGACCGCCGAACAGATCAATGAAAACCGCGAGGTGGTCCATCGCGCCTGGAAGCTCCATTACAATCACGTCCAGCATTCGCTCGAGACAGCTTTTTACCAGGGCTGGGATCTGCATCCGGCACAACTGCCGACTCGTTACGCTGCGGTCTATGCGTTCTTTCTGGAAAGTCTCGATGCGGCTTCCCAGCGTTTGAAGAATTTTGTGGAGAAGGCGGCGAAAGCGACCCTGATGGGTGACGTTTTCGACGACGCGGCTACTGGCCAGGGTTTGCTGAATTACTTTCTGCGCGCGATTAATAGCGGCGCTTTGACGGAAGAAGAAGCAGTCGGACTTTCAGGATTGACTGTTGCCGAATTGCGTTCGGGTTCGTTCGTTAAGATTCTGAATAACCGGCAGAGCTTGTAATTCAAAGTTCAGAGACATGAAGTTCAGAGTACAAGCTTTAGCTTGAGTTGAATTATTGCGGGAGGATGGAATGAAAACCATTGTCAGCTTGCTGCTTCTATCAACACTTTTGCTGACCAGTATTTCAGGGATGCAGAAACGAAGTACACGGAAAGCAGCCGGCGATCCGGACCTGGCGAAAAAGATCGCGCGCTTTGCGCCAACGACATTGACGGCCAGTCTCGCTAAATTATCCGCGCGTGACACCCGGGCGCTTGCGAAGATAATTGCTGCCGCAAAACTTTTGGATCCGTTATTTCTTCGTCAGGTATGGAGCGGCAACGATGCTTTGAACGCAAAGCTCGAGGCCGACAAAACTGCGGTTGGCCGCCAACGCCTTCATTATTTCCTGATCAACGACGGGCCCTGGTCACGACTCGACAGCAATGAGCCGTTTATTGCAGGCGTGCCCAAAGAGAAACCGCCGCAAGCGAATTTCTACCCGGATGACATTACTAAGGACGGGTTCAATTCCTGGCTCGCGGGTTTGCCCGGTTCGGAGAAAGAAAACGCGACTGGCTACTTTTACACCATCCGCCGCGACGCGTCTGGCAAGCTAAAGAGTGTGCCCTACAGTCAGGAGTATCGTGAGTTTCTCGAGCCCGCCGCCAAACTCTTGCGCGAGGCCGCGGCGTTGACGACCAACCGCACGTTGCGAGATTTCCTCAGCAAGCGCGCTGATGCATTCAGCTCAAACGATTATTACGCGAGCGACGTTGCCTGGATGGATCTCGATGCGCCCATCGATGTCACCATCGGGCCTTATGAAACATATGAAGACGAACTGTTTGGCTACAAGGCCGCGTTCGAGGCTTATGTAACGCTGACCGACGCGGTCGAGTCGGCAAAGTTAAAGAAATTCAGCCAACACCTGCAGGAGTTGGAAAACAATCTGCCGCTCGACGCGCAGTATCGCAATCCGAAACTCGGCGCGTCGTCGCCTATGCGTGTCGTCAACGAAGTGTTCGCTTCGGGCGAAGGGAACAACGGAGTGCAGACCGCGGCGTTTAATCTGCCTAACGACGAGCGTGTCGTGAAGGAAAAAGGCTCCGCGCGAATCATGTTGAAGAACGTGCAGGACGCGAAGTTCAACAAGGTGCTGATTCCGATCACGCGTGAAGTACTGACCGTTGCCCAGCAACGTGACGTCGCGTTTGATTCGTTCTTCACGCACATTCTGATGCATGAGTTGATGCACGGCCTGGGACCACACAACATCACAGTCGGTGGTCAGGCGACGACGGTCCGTCTACAACTAAAGGACAAGTACTCAGCGATCGAAGAGGCGAAAGCAGACGTGACCGGGTTATGGGCGTTGCAGTACTTAATCGACAAGGGCGTGATCGACAAACAAATGCAGCGCACGCTTTACACCACCTATCTGGCAAGCATGTTTCGTTCAGTTCGCTTTGGTTTGACTGAATCACACGCGCGTGGCGTGGCAATGCAGTTCAACTATTTCACAGACGAAGGCGCGATCAAATTCGACGAACGCACCAACAAGTTCACTGTCGACAATTCAAAGATAAAAGACGCGGTGCGCAAGTTGACGCACGCGTTGTTGACGATCGAGGCGGAAGGCTCATACGACAAGGCCAAGGCGATACTCGATAATTATTCGGTGATTCGTCCGCCGATGCAGGGCGCGCTGGATCGATTGGTCAACGTGCCGGTGGATATTGAGCCAATTTTCCCGCTGGCGCAGTAGCTCAGCCTGGGAACTTGACGCCCACCTCCAAAGTTACGTACAGTTATGCTGTACATATGGCACATCGAACCACTTACACCAATGCAAGGGCCAACTTTGCATCTCTCTGCAACCGGGCGGCTGATGATCGTGAAGTCATAATCATTACTCGACGAAACTCAGCCGACGTCGCGCTGGTCGCGGCACAAGAGTTATCCAGCTTGTTGGAAACGGCTCATCTTTTAAGATCTCCCAAGAATGCCCGGCGCCTTCTCTCGGCCATGAACCGAGCGAAGACTGGAAAGAGCAAAACCCAGTCGCTAAATAAATTGCGTCGGGAGATGGGGCTTGAGCCAGTCAAAGAATAATCCTCAACTCAAACGCGAAGCTGTCTTTCAGCCGGAATTTAGGGAAGATCTGCGTTATTGGATCAAAACAAACAGGAAGATTGCTCTCAGAGCCTTTGATTTGATTGAGGCGATTCTTCGCGATCCCTTTCAAGGGGTGGGGAAACCCGAGCCATTAAGACACCTTTTGGCTGGTGCCTGGTCACGCAGGCTAACTGAAGAACATCGAGTCGTATATGTCGTCACCAAAGATCGTATCGATTTTTTGCAAGCTCGTTATCACTACTGAAGCCTTTTTTCTTTACGCTCTGCGAATAAATCTCGCCGCCACCCATCCAACCAAAATTAAGATCGCGAGAATGACCCAGTTGTAGCGGTCGCCATAAGTAACGCCGGGAAAGTGATTACTGATCATGAGAAAGACCAGCGGCACGGCCATGAAAGTGTTTTGCTTTGAGCGCAGCTTTGCCTGAGCACTCAAACGATCGTCTGGTTTTTGTCCGGCATTGATGGCCGCAATCATCTTCTTTTGCGCGGGCAGAATACGCATCCAGACGTTCGCGGCCATGATAGTTCCCATCATTGCGCCCACGTGGATATAAACCGCGCGCGCGCTTAAGAAACCAGTCAATACGAAACCGACGCCAACCAACAAGACGTACGCGACCACGGCAAACGCTTTTTCATTTTTACCCAGCGGCGACAGCATCAGCAGATCGTAAACAATCCAACCGCCTATCAGCACACCCACGCCAAGCGCAACCGCGGCGCCGACGCTGAGGTCGCAAACGTCCCGGTCAACCAGCGCCCCGCCGCCCATGTAAAAGAGCAGAATCAAAAGCGCCATGCCGCTGAGCCAGGTCGTGCCTGCTTCCCAACGAAACCAATGCAGGGTGCGCGAAGCTAAATCCGGAACCTTGCGTTTCTCAACCACATAAAAGCCGCCGCTATGGACCATCCAAATCTGCGCGGCATTGCCGGTGTTCGCCATGGCCTTTTCTTCTTCAGTCAGGCGCGCGTCGAGCCAGGTGAAGTAGTACGTCGTGCCGACCCACATGATGCCCGCGAAGACGTGGATCCAGCGGAAGATCAGGTTCAGCCATTCGCTGATAGTTGGATTGCTTGTCATCTGAAGTTTTTCCTAACCCGCGCAGCGGGTGGAAGCAATCGTAAAGCAAACTGTTAGTTTGCGTCGGTGCAAAGGGGTCAAGTTGAGTGCCAATGAGCCGCCGCAAACTAACAGTTTGCTTTACAGTTTAACTGCCGCGATAGGTTGAATAGCCGTACCGACTCAACAAAAGGGGAATGTGATAGTGCTGCGCGGCATCTTCAACGCGGAAAACAACCGCGACCTGCGGATAAAAACATGCAAGATTAAGATCAGAGAAATAAGCTTCAGTGTCGAACACCAGCCGGTAAGTGCCGCGCTCGATCGGTTCACCCACCAGAAAGAAAGGCTTCACGCGCCCGTCGGTGTCGGTCGAGGCGTGACTAAGCTCGGTCCAGCTTTCATCCGTGTTTTGAATTGCGAGCGAGACAGCAACGCCACTGGCCGGCGCGCCCCGCGCGATGTCGAGAATGTGCGTCGAGATGGTGCTCATGGATTCGTCAGTGGTCCGTTTTCAGTGGGTCAGTTGTCAGTTGGATTCCAAACGCCGTCAGTTTACCAAACAACTGACAACGGGCAACTGACAACGAACCAGGAACTAAACTTCAACCAGCTTCTGCAAACGCAATTCGGTAATCTTTGCTTGTTCAGCAGCGGCGATGCGCAATTCTTCGTCGCTGTCATTTTCTAAACGACTGCTAAGAATTGCGAGCATCTCCTCAGAACTCTTGCCGCTGGCGCAGACAATAAAGATGTAGCCAAACTTGTCTTCGTATTTCTGGTTGAGCTCGGCAAGCATGGCCAGCGTGCTGCTTGCGGCGTCACCGATGCCCGCTTGTTCCGCCGCGGACCATTCTTTCGATTGGTCGGAAGTTGCGGCGGCCGCTTTCTGCTCGCCGATTTTTGGATGACTAAGAAAAGCTTCCAGCCAATCAGCTTGATCGAGCGACCACCAAACGCGATCTGCTTTGGCGATTAAGTCGTCAAGACTGTCAAACGGCCGCTCAGCACACAGGCGTTCGGTCCAGCGTTTAGAGCCACAGCATTTAAGGAATTCGCTTTCGGCTTTGTTAGCGCTGAGCAAGTTGAGTTGCTTGAGATCTCTGCCTTCCCCTAATCCCATTTTCTAAAGAACCTCTGCGACTCGATGAGAGCTCCTGGCAAACGGAACCGCGAGCGGTAGCGACCGGATGTTACGAGCAACATCGTAAAGAAATGAAGAATTGCTTTTGGCTGCAGAGTTAGTGGCAGTATCCGATCGCTACCGCTCGCGTTTCCGCAACGATCCTACTCAGCGAGTTGGCCATACACCCGCAGGCGGCTGACACCACCATCCGGAAAAATGTTGAAACGCAAATACGAAACCTGACCGGCGTCAAGGACTTCGTTTTCAAAAAAGTGGCGCGTGTGCGCCTGCAACTTTGTGCGCGGCAACATACTTTTCCACAAGAATGACGAATCAGTCAGTTTTTCTTCCGCTAAATTGCTTGCATTCGTCGCTTCCAAAGAACAGCTCTCGGGAAAATTTCCTTTGAACCAGGCTGTGTCAACTTCCAAACGCCGCACCTGTCCGACCGCGCCAAGTTTGATAATCACCCAGTCGTGGCCAGGACCGCGCCGACGCTTGGTTTCCCAGCCGTCGCTCATGTTTGCGGCTCGGCCCGGCATGATCAGGTTGTGACGATGTCCAAAAAACATGTCGCTGCAGGAAATCACGCGACCGCCATTTTCCACCGCCGCCAGATCGACGTCGCCGCCGATTCGCCGCAGACGCTCCCAGTCGGGAAGCACTTCGCCATAAACTCGCAAGCGCGCGACCCCGCCGTCAGGATAAATTTTGAAGCGAAGATGCGTGGCGCGCTGCTCCCCTTCGACCGCAAAAGAATTCTGCGAATCGCCGGTCAACGCCAGCTGCGGCAGCAGTGGTGTCCAGTTGATCGACTCGCTTTGCAGATCTGCAGCGGTCGGTTGGCCTTCCAGCGCGCAGGCTTCAAGTGAAAAGTGTTCGGGGTAGTTGCCGCGGAAGAAACTGGTGTCAACTACGACGCCGCGAATGATACCCGGCAAGCCAAGCCGAATGATGCACCAATCAAAACCCGGCGTGCGGCGCCGTTTGGTTTCCCAACCGTCCATCCATTTCCCCAAATCGGTGTACTTGTCTTCGATAAAAATCGGCGCACTCGCTTTAAGTAAGTTTTCTTTCGGCGCAAAGAATTCATCGTTGGCGACGAGCACGGCGCCGCCGACTT
>JBDTTW010000074.1:0-4778 GCA_039930405.1 bacterium | reverse complement strand
TGATGGCTGGCACGAAAGTTCTGGGAGTCGTTGAGCGATAGCATTCCCAAACATTTAAAAAAACTTCGTCAATACTAAAAGCAGTAGTGAAGGTTGACTCGGGGATCGCCGGGGTTAGCGGTTTAGTCATTATGGCAAATCGGTAGCCCCGGATTTTCGTTTAGACGGCCATGACGAATGCGAAAGCTATTACGCTTGTAACTGAGGTACAATTCCGTGGCCGCCACTTCGCGTCCACGAAACAATGCCTGACATCCTTCTTGTTGAAGACAAAGACAGTCTGCGTCGCGTTCTACGTTTGACTCTGGAAAATGCCGGCTACACGGTTAGCGAAGCCGCCGACGCGCGCTCTGCTCTCAACGAGATCGCCGGCACCCCACACAAACTTGTACTCACTGACCTGCGAATGCCCAACGGTTCGGGGCTAGACGTCTTGCGCGCAGCGCGCGCGGCGGATAACGGCACGCCTGTAATTGTTATGACTGCTTTCGGATCGATTGATGAGGCAGTGCAGGCGATGAAAGATGGCGCCCACGATTTTTTGCAAAAGCCAGTTGACTCAAATCATCTTCTTCTGATCGTCGAACGCGCGCTTGAACAGGCGCGGCTAAGAACTGAAAACATTCTGTTGCGGGAAGAATGGTCGCGCCGCTATGGCTTTCCTCGCATTATCGGCGAATCGGACGCAATCAAGCGCGCTGTTGCCGAAACGCAGCGCGTGGCCCAGACCGAGGCCAACGTCTTGTTTCTTGGTGAATCAGGTACCGGCAAAGAACTTTTCGCGCGGGCCGTGCATCATCTTTCTCCCCGCCGCCAAAAACCTTTTGTGGCGATCAACTGCGCCGCAATTCCCGAAACGTTAATCGAAAACGAATTGTTCGGACATGAACGTGGAGCCTTTACTGGCGCGGGAGACCGGCGACTCGGAAAATTTGAGTTGGCTTCGGGTGGCACCGTATTTCTCGATGAAATTGGCGAACTGCCATTAGCTGTTCAGGGCAAACTGTTGCGCGTGATTGAAGAGAAGATGGTGGATCGCATCGGCGGCGGCGCGCCGGTGCCGGTGGACGTTCGCGTGGTGGCGGCGACGAACAAGGATTTGAAGGCAGCAGTCGAAAACGGCGAATTTCGCGGCGATCTGTTTTTCCGTTTGGCCGTTTTCCCGGTCGAGATTCCGCCGCTGCGGGAACGCGAAGGTGATGTACTCATGCTGGCCAAACATTTTGCCGCTGAACTGGGAAAAGAATTGCGCGGCCGCGAAGCAACACTTAGCCAGGAGGCCTCTGCCGCGTTGGCTGCGCATCGCTGGCCGGGCAACGTTCGCGAGTTAGAGAATGCGATTGAGCGCGCTTGCATCCTTTCGGATACATTGGTCCTGGAACCAGTCGATCTTGGGCTGGTGACGCGCACCGGAAGCGAGCAAACACCTGCTTCGTTCGATCTCAGCGGCAGCCTGTCGGACGCGGCGCAGCGAGCCCTGCGTTTTGTCGAGCAACGCAAGATAGCGGCGGCGCTGAAAAATAATGATGGCAACAAGAATGAAGCCGCCGAAGAGTTGGGCATCAGCTACAAAACTTTGCTAACGAAAATAAAAGACTACAATCTCTGATCCCGAGATGCACGATCCTTCAAACCCAGGGGCTTCTCCTCCAGCCAAACCGGAAACTGAGGCGGACGAAAGTCACGCTGAAGCAAGTTCGATCGCCGGTGAGACAATCGAACAGGTCGGCGACGCGGGAATTGACAGTCCCGTCGGCGCAACCGCAAAGCCAGAACGCAGCAGCGGCAAATCCGCATTTCTTGTCGGCGCGGGCATACTCATCAGTCGCATCGTCGGCTTAGTCCGACAGCGCGTTTTCGCGCATTACTTTGGAACATCAGCCGCCGGCGACGCCTTTAGCGCTGCGTTTCGCATTCCCAATTTTCTTCAGAACATTTTTGGCGAAGGCGCCCTCTCCGCTTCCTTCATTCCTGTCTATGCCAAGCTGTTGGCCCACGACGATGAAGAGGAAGCTACGCACGTCGCCAACGCCGTTCTCGGAATACTCGCGCTGTTAGTCTCGATAATAGTGCTCGCCGGCATTTTTACTACTCCTTACATCATTTCGGCCATCGCGCCGGGATTCCACGGCGAGACGCGAGAACTAACCATCCGCCTGGTGCGAATTCTCTTCCCCGGCGCTGGTCTGTTAGTGCTCTCGGCCTGGTGTCTCGGCGTTCTCAACAGCCATCATCGATTTTTTGTTTCTTATACGGCGCCGGTCGCCTGGAATCTGGCGATGATCGCATCGTTAGTAGTCTTTGGCCGCAAGGTAGGACAGTTTCCTCTAGCCGAATACGTTGCCTGGGGTTCGGTTATTGGCAGCGCCTTGCAGTTCGGAGTCCAGTTGCCCGTCGTGTTCCGGCTGGTGCACCGCCTTCGTCCCGCACTGGATTTGTCGAGCGTCCACGTTAAGACGGTCATCAGAAATTTTTTCCCTGTCTTCATGAGCCGCGGCGTGGTCCAGATCAGCGCTTTTGTTGATGCAGTGCTGGCGAGCTTTCTACCTGAAGGCTCAGTCGTCGCTCTGACTTATGCGCAGAGTCTCTACACGTTGCCCGTAAGTTTATTTGGTATGTCAGTTTCGGCAGCCGAATTGCCGGCAATGTCGCGAGCAATCGGCAACACTGAGCAGGTCGCCGAAGTGCTGAGACAGCGGCTGGACAATGGACTGCAACGAATTGCATTTTTAATTATTCCGTCATCAATGGCTTTCCTGGCGCTAGGCGATGTGATAGCCGCAGTGCTTTACCAAACCGGACAGTTCAAGCACGACGCATCAATGTTCGTTTGGGGCATTCTCGCCGGCTCAACCGTAGGCTTGCTCGCTTCCACTCTCGGGCGCCTCTACTCATCCACTTACTACGCCCTTCATGACACTCGCACGCCACTGCGCTACGCGATCATTCGTGTGACGTTAACTACCATGCTGGGTTACTTGTTCGCACTCCCACTACCAGTTCTGCTGGGCATCAATCCCAAATGGGGCGTCGCCGGTTTGACAGCGTCTGCAGGTATCGCGGGCTGGATTGAGTTTGCGTTGCTTCGTCGCACGCTCAACCGGCGCATCGGCAAGACCGGGCTGGCGGCTGGCTATGTAGTCAAGCTTTGGCTGGCTGCTCTTGTTGCTGCGGGCATCGGTTGGGCGCTTAAGCTGCTCGTCGGTGACATTCACCCCATTCCCCTGGCGGCGCTTGTTCTCGGTGGTTATGGAATTTCATATTTCGCAATAACCTCAGCGCTCGGCATTCCTGCTTCGCAAGCCATTGTTCTGCGGCTCTTGCGTCTGGCCAGGCTTAGAAAATAGGTCGTTACCCAACACTTCATTTCACTTCCAGAAAAAGCTGAAAGCCTCGGTTTATTGGTTCTTTTCACAAGAGTAAGGAAATTCAACTAGTCAATGTGACACCGGGCGAATCCTCGGAATCCCACAGAGACTTACTCGAGGAGGAGACTGAACAAATGAACAAGCTTTTGACGAAGGGCATTTTTGCTCTCGGGGTCCTGTTAACTCTGTCGCTGGCGGGCACCAGCGCGCGCGCCGACAACTTTCTGATTGTTCCAGTGGGCCCGAACATCATTCAGCCTGCCGGGCTGGGAACCGTCAACACAGTACTAGTTATTCAGACCAAGGGCTCCGCGACGTCCGGCTTTGGTTCCGTGGCCTATGATCCGAATAGCAAAAACGCGGACAAAAAAGGCGATGTCGTGGGCGGTAACCAGATTGTAGGCGGGGCCAACAACCAAACTTATTCCGTGACCGAATTAGGCGTCACCAATGGCAACCTCTGCATTCAGATGAATATTAACGACCCGAACAAAGGCGGCAGCAATGCCGGACCGGTCGGGCCGATTGTTCTAAATACGCTGGTGTTAACCGCCTACGATCAATCCGGAACAGCAGTTTTCACAGCGCATCTGGCCGATGCCCTGACATTGCGCGAAGCCACCTTGAACGGCAACGGTACGGGCAAGTCTGATTTCACTTTCGCCCTGAACGCTGATGCTGCTGCAGCTTTGGCGGCGGCGATTGCAGCCAATCCGAATCTGAGATTGGGTCTCGCGGCAAGCGTTTCCGATGCGTCAGGCGGCCACGAAAGCTTCTTCTTCTGCAAGGGTTGCGATCCGGGCCGAGAGGTTCCTGAACCAGCCACAATGTTGTTGCTCGGAACAGGTCTAGCCGGCACGGTCGGCGCAATTCGCAGACGGCGCAACGCAGCTAAACCTGAATAATTTGGGTCTCCTTCCTTGAGTACAAAGAGCCTGAGCAGGCATTAAACCTGCTCAGGCTTTCCTATAAAGATTTTTCTGGAGAATGCGATCCATTCATTCTTTAGTTAGTTATCCTGGAAAAACGGACGGGCTAGTGCAGCGGCAGAGGCGAGGCGGCCTCGGGCCGCCATTTTTTTTGTGTTCCAGGAAACACTCACAAACATTTCCAGCCTGAGATTGACCACCTCAGAGGTCATCCCTATCATCCAACTGTGCAGCCTGTCATCACAGCTCAACAAGTGCGAGAAGTGGATCACCTCACCACACAGAATCATCAGATCTCATCGCTCCAGCTAATGGAGTCAGCCGCGGCCGCCTGTCTTCAGGCTGTGACAACAAACGTGGGTGGCGATCTCGCTGGCCGGAAAATACAAATACTTTGTGGCCCAGGGAACAACGGCGGCGACGGCGCCGCTCTTGCGCGCCAGCTCTCCTCGCTCGCGGTTGATGTAGACGTGATACTTTT
>JBDTTW010000073.1:0-1919 GCA_039930405.1 bacterium | reverse complement strand
TCAGGCCAATCAACAAAGGCACCAGACCGGTCTCAACGCCGATTAACAGTAGGACGATAAGCCCGAGCAGCATGGCGACCAGAGCTGCCGTAATTCCGAAAATTATCTTGAAGATGCTCTTGCTGGCGTTAGGCTTCAAACGCATAGGCGCGACTGGAGTTGCTGCGGCTACGGCGCGGGGATCATTCATCATTAGAATAGTCCTTCCTGAGATTCGATTCAGACTGCACCCTGGTGAAGTAGTTGTGGCCAACTTCTAAAAAGACTTTTATCAGTACAGCTTCACTGACCTAACGACAAATAATTTCGGCAGAGTATATACAGACAAGGTTTTTAGCGCGAGCTTTTTGGTTGCGCCCGGCAATTCACCTGGCGCAGGTCTGGGCGCGGCCACCGTCGATTGAATAGGTGGCGCCGGTGATCCATGAGGCGCGGTCGGACGCCAGGAAGGCAATCAAGTCAGCAATTTCCTCCGGCTTGCCGACTCTTCCCAGCGGGTGGGTGGTTTTGGAGTGCTCGAGGAAGGCAGCATATTGGTCGTTGTTCATGCCGCCGCGTTTGTGTATTTCGGTGATTACCACGCCTGGGTTTACAGCGTTTACACGAACTCCCTTAGCAGCCAGCTCGAGCGCGGCGCAACGCGTTAACTGGTCCAGGCCGGCCTTGGAAACACAGTACGCGAGGACGCCGGGAAACGCGCGCAAGCCCGTCACGCTGGACACGTTGACGATGTTGCCGCGGCGTTCAATCAAACTGGGCAGGGCTTTTTGCATCAGCAGAAAAACAGAGCGCAGATTAATATTGAGCATCGCATCCCAGGCTTCGGTGGTAGTGGTTTCAATCGTGCCGTTGGAAATATGTCCCGCGGCATTCACTAAAATGTCCACGCCGCCGAGCGCCGCAATGGCCTGGGCCAACGCCAGGTCCGCCGAATCATCACAAGCCAGGTCGGCGGAAATCGTCACACAGCGAACCTTCAAATCAAGCAGTTCTCGCTCGAGGCTTTTTAGCTCAGTTTCATTCCGGCCAACCGCGGCAACGTTTGCGCCCGCTTCTGCAAAACGCAACGCAGTCGCTTTGCCGATTCCCGAGGTGGCCCCGGTAATGAACAAATTCTTTTCCGCAAATTCTCGGTCCATAAGTCTTTTCCAGCTGCTTTCTGATTAAAGAAGCGGTCGCTTTTGTTTGGCTGTCATCATATCAGTCATCATATATTGACAGCGTGTTAGTAAAAAGCTGACTATTATGCTTTATTCAGTATGGGCTACCGGCCCGGACGACCCTCCCGACTATGATCGCCGTGGTAATCGCCGTTAAGTTGGTGATAACAGTTTAATCGTATCTCCTGAAGAGTAACGAATTTGGGCAACAATTCAGCGGACGATTTCTTTGCGAAAGCTCCGCGCTCTCATGCGCAAAGCGCGACTGAAAACTCCCGGCGTCGTCCGTCACGGGCGCGCATGCCGTCGAGTGCCGGCTATCTTGCGGGCGCCTTTGTCGCCGCCCTGGCATTGTTCTTTGGGCTGTGGTGGATGCTGATTAGCGGCGGTGACGAAGCGCCGTGGATTCCCGCGGGGCTCGCTGCCAGTGTGGTGCTGTTGGTGGCGTTGTCGGCGCGCGAGGTGGTGATGCGCCGCGCCTGGACTAAGTACTTACTTGAACAAGGCGGAGATCCTTCGCTGCGTGCCAGCGGCGAACACCAACGCTCGCCATCCAGCAAGAGTCGCACTTCGTCAGTGTTGTCCGCAGCGGCGCGTGTTATTCAAAAACGGTCTGAAGAAGCCGATTCCGGATCGAGTGCCGAGTTGCATTTCGAGGTCTTTCAACTTTGCCAGGAATACCTGGCAACGACCGATGAAGCGCTCAAGTCAAACAATTTTCCGGGCGACAAGCGTTTGGCAGTTAAGGCAGGGCAGGAG
>JBDTTW010000072.1:0-9015 GCA_039930405.1 bacterium | reverse complement strand
TCTTTATTGGGTACGATTTGAACCGCGCCGCCTTCCAGAACGGAAACGCAGCAATTTGTCGTGCCCAAATCAATGCCTATGGCTTTTCCCATGTTTTGTGAATCCTATTGGAGCAGCATCCTAATTATTTTTTGACGGCGACTTTTACGAGCGATGGCCTTATCAATTTGTCTCCGAGTTTGAAGCCGCGAACTATTTCCTGCATTACCATGTCCGGCTCGTATTCGTCCGTTTCCTCGGTCACGACGGCTTCGTGGACGTGAGGATTGAACATCTCGCCTTCGGCGGCGACTGGCTTTACTCCAAACGCATCCAAAACTCCATTCAACTGTTTGTAGATCAAATCGACGCCGCTGAGAAAGTGGCGAAACTCGTCGGATTCACTCGCCTCGACTGAAGCCTCCGTTTCCAGCGCACGTTTTAAGTTATCCAAAACCGGCAACAGCTTGGCGGCGATGTCGGCGACTACGCGGTTGTAAGTCTCCGTTCGTTCGCGCTCCATTCGCTTGCGGTAATTCTCAAAATCAGCCTGGCGTCTGGCCAAACTATCCCGCAAGTCTTTGGCTTCCGCTTCCAGCCGCTTTAGTTCCGCGCGCGTCGCGACGAGCTCGGCCAGCTCCGGACCACCGGCGTTGGATGCTACGTCCGCAGGAGAGCCGTCAGCCTGTGACGACGCGCGCACTGGCGGATCTGTTTCGGCGAAGGTTTCGTGGTCGAGGTCCGGTTGGCCGGATTCAGGCGTGGGGGATGTCACTTCCGGGGGAGTCTCCAATTCGTTTGACATGGCTTCGGGATCGTCTTCTCCGTTGCCATCGTGAAAATTAACAGGAATGCGTTTCGCCCTGTTCACCTTATCGTCAGGAGCCATGTCGCCACTTGAATTCTGCAAAGGTTAGAAGGAATCACGCTCGGGCATCATCATTGAGCCGGCGCTCAATCAGCCGCGCCATGTAGTTTACCATAGCCATGATCCGGGAATACTCAATCCTCATCGGACCGACAACACCCAAAGTACCAAGATGTTCGCTGGAGCTAAGCCGGTATGGGGCGGTTATCAAAGCGCAGTTTCGCAGGGATGGGTTGGGATGCTCGCGTCCGATCACAACGTGTACGTCGCCAGCCAGGGAAATCTGATCGCGCGAGACACACTCATTCAATATCTTGATGAGGCGGGATTTTTCTTCAAAAGTTCGAAACAGCTCCCGCATGCGGTCGATATCAACAAAATCAGGCTTAGCTAGCATGTTTGAAGCACCGTCAACATAAACGTCGCCACCGCCAGCGTCCTCGCCGGCGAGGCTCATGTCGCAAAGCAGGATCGCATTTCGTAGCAGGCGATCGTATAGCGCTTTCTCTTGCCGCATCAATTCAAGGATCTCGGTGCGAATTGCCAAAAGACTCTTGCCGCTGAATTCGACGTTGAGATAGCGCGCCGTGCTTTCCAGGTCATCCTGCGTAATTTGATCTTCCAGCCTGATAATTTTGTTATGCACCGTGTTTGCGGTGGTAACCAGGACTACCAGGATGCGTTTATCGGAAAGCTGCACAAACTCGATGTGGTTCAGCCGGTTGTCGGCCAGCGATGGCGAGAAAACAATACCGACATTCTCAGACAGTTCGGAAAGCGCGTGCGACATTTTTTCCATGACGCTATCCAACGAGGTCGCCGAATCAAGGCCAGTCGAGGCAAATACTTTGTCGATTGCGCGCAGGTCGGCGCGTGACAAACGTGATTCCTCGAGCGTGTTATCGACGTAATAACGATAACCCTTATCGGTGGGCGTGCGGCCGGCGGAAGTATGAGGTTGCTCGACCAGGCCGGCTTCTTCCAGCTCCGCCAATACATTTCTGATAGTCGCCGAACTCCAACCTGAACTCCGGCCAAAACGGTCAGCCAGCGCACGCGAACTTACCGCCTCGCCCGTTCCCAGATGCTCCTTGATTAAAGCTGCGAGCACGGCTTGGGCACGTGGATCGACGGCGTCTGCGTCTGTCGTATGGATGCTTGAGTGTCGACGGGGCATGAATTACTACTTCAAAAGCCAGGACGTTTCAAAGAATTCTGTAAAGGTTACCGCGGGCGAACATTAGGCGAAGCGCAAAACCTACAATGCAAACTGCTGATCGCAGTATAAAGAATCGGGTACGACGCTGCAAACCGTTGGGCGAGTTTGTCGTCTGTTTCTAAGTCTCACGCTTTCAACGTCTTAATGCGGGTCAACGATTTCATTTTTCAGGCAGCGCGGAGGCAGCAACAGGCACTCATGCCCACCTTCGCGCTGCCGGCCCGGCGCCCTGGTTGGGACTCCTAGATTTGCCTTTTTGCTGCCCTTTTTGGGCTGCCCCCTGCTCCAATTGACGCTCGCCAGCGCTCTCCGTAAGATTAACGGCAGCCTACGACTTTCAGTACCCACGCCCTCGGGTTCGACAGTCCGAGCTGAATCAAGAATTTCTCCTCCGCATACTGGATGAAACAGTTAAATAGACAAGCGCACGCAGGCTTAGAAGGAGCGAAAAGCCATGGATGAGGTGAAAAAGTTTTTTGTTGATGCTTTTCATCACCTCGGCGGCAACCGTCCGTTGCCCTCCATCGACGTGCGCTTTTATCCCTACGCTGGGCTTCATCACACGATCAGGCTGCGTTCGGGCAGTGTTCACGTTCGCCTGTCGGACATTTGCAAGACCTGCCCAGCGGAAGTGACGCGGGCGCTCGCCTTTGTCCTGGTAGCTAAACTTCTTGGCAAACGCGTGCCCGCAGCCTACGAACGCACCTATCGCGAATATTCAATGGCACCCGATGTTGTGCGGTCATCCGACATCGCCCGGAAGCGTCGCGGCCGGAAAATGATTTCCAGCGCCCAAGGGAACACCTACGACCTTGATCGAATGTTTTTGAAGATAAACCGACGCTATTTTGATTCCACTCTGCCCAAGCCGACGATCACCTGGTCGCAACGTCGGACGCGCAGCATTCTGGGTCATCACGATCGCGTGCATGAAACGATTACGATAAGCAAGTCGCTGGATTCGCCGCAGGTCCCGGAATGGTTCGTCGAGTACATCCTTTATCACGAGATGCTCCACATTAAGCACGCCGCGCAAGTTATCAATGGTCGCCGTTACTACCACACAGCTGCGTTTCGTGCGGACGAAAAACGATTTTCTAAGTACGAGGCGGCGCAGGCCTGGCTTGACCAAGCTGCTCGCCAGCGTCGCGTTCCCCGAGCGCGTGCAGCCTGAGTTCATATTGGAACCTTTTGGCTGATAAGACGTTAACTAAAACGAGGTAGGTGGGCTCCTCAAAAAGGCGGTCAGGCCGGGGTCGATTTTGATTCTGGCAGGGCCGCCTTTTTTACGCACCTGGGGCACGCCGCTGTGTCTCGTTGCCGGCCGGAATCGGCCTCATCCAGACGTACTTTGACTGATGCTTCACTGGACAAAGCTGCACGCGCCTCGCTAGACTACGCGTTTCAAATAAGGCCCCGATTGCTCGCCAAGCTCGCGGTTAATTAAACAACGCTTAGACGGAGAACTTAAGAAAAGTTATGGCTATTTCTGCAACTCAAATTCGCCGGGGAATGGTGCTTCTGTTTGAAGGCGAGCCGTGCAAGGTGATGGAATTCCGCCATCACACCCCCGGAAATTTACGCGCAATGATTCAAACGAAACTGAGAAACATCAAGACTGGCTCCTCGTTCGAGCACCGCTTTCGTTCGGTTGACACGGTGGAACGCGCTGCACTCGAACAGCATGAGATGGAGTACATGTATTCGGACGGTTCACACCATCACTTCATGAACACGGAGAATTACGAGCAGGTTGCGCTGAGCGGGGACGATCTGGGTGATGCCGCTCAATGGTTAACGCCTGGCTTGAAAATCCAGGCCGAGTTTTTTGAAGGCGCGCCTATTGGAATTGATCTGCCGCCTTCGATGGAACTGACGGTCACCCGAACCGAACCGACAATGAAAGGCGCGACGGTTTCAAACGTGAACAAACCAGCGATACTGGAAAATGGCGTGACCGTAACCGTGCCACCTTTCGTGAACGAAGGCGACCGCATTCGCGTCGATCCCTCCGAAGGCCGATACATCGAACGTGCCAAGTAGTAGTAGGACAGCATTCCTGTCTGTCTCTCGTTGATCGATATAAGACGACGTATATTGAAAGAAGGACGAAGATTTTCCATATGTCATTTACCATTTGTCATTTGCCATTGCCCGATTAACTTGGGTCGAGGTAAGTTCCCAATGAAAAATGGTAGCTGTCAGATGATAAATGGAAAAGCTGTTTTCTCTTTCAACTAACTTGACCTGCCTTCTATTGTGAACGGACAGGCAAGCATGCCTGTCCTACTTATGTACTTCATCTACAGCCTTCTGCTCGCTCTCGGTTTTCTGATTCTGCTGCCTCGCTTTCTCTACGATGCCTTTCGCCACGGCAAATACGTCGCCGGATTTCGCGAACGCCTCGGCACCATCTCTCCAGCAAATGGCCACCCGCTAATTTGGATCCACTGTGTCTCGGTCGGCGAAACTCAGGCCGCGCGTCCGCTTGTCCTGGAATTAAAAAAACAACTTCCCGATCGCCGCATTGCAATTTCAACCACGACACTGACGGGCCAGAATCTTGCTCGCGAGATTTTTAAGCACGACGCCGAAAAAGTTTTCTATTTTCCGTTTGACTGGCGCTGGTCGGTGCGTCGAACTCTCAAGGCGCTGCGTCCGGAAGCGGTATTGATTATGGAGACGGAGCTGTGGCCGGGTTTCCTGCGCGAGTGCGAGCGCCAACACATTCCGGTGGCGATCTTGAACGGGCGGCTGTCCGAACGATCGTTTCGGCGCTATCGACTGTTTCGAGGTTTCATGTCGCAAGTGCTGCGCGGCGTTAGTTTGGCCATCATGCAGACTGAAGCCGACGCCGCTCGCCTGCGGTTACTGGGGATTGCGCCGGAAAAGGTTCAGGTGGCGGGCAGTTTGAAATTCGATGCGGGTGCCTTGCCGTTGAATGACGTCCTGACTACAGAATTACGCGAGCGTTTCAACTTCACCGACGATTCTCCATTGATTCTTGCCGCCAGCACTCACGCGCCGGAAGAGCGCATTGTCCTTGAAGCTTTCAAACGTTTAATTAGGAAAACTCCGAACGTCCGGTTGCTGATCGCGCCGCGCCATCCCGAACGTTTTGGCGAAGTCGCCGCGCTACTCGAGGCGTCAGGTCTTTCATCGGCCCGCCGAAACGCGCCACCAAAAGAAAGCGACAACACCGCCAAAGTTATCCTGCTCGACACGATCGGCGAATTGCAGTCAGTTTATTCATTGGCGACGATTGTCTTTGTCGGCGGCAGCATCGCGAAAACTGGCGGACATAACATCCTCGAGCCCGCTGCGGTGGGTGCGTGTATTATGAGCGGCGCGCACACTTACAATTTCCGAGAAATCGTTGAAGAATTCGTGCGCGCCGAAGCGATCATTCAATTGCCGGCGATGCCTGATTCGGAAGCGACGCTGGAGCTTGAGAAATTGTTTACCGCATTGGTGACGGACGGCGCGAAGAGAAGACTGCTTGGCGAACGCGCAAGGCAGCTCGTAAATCAAAATCGCGGCGCTACCGAAAGAACGATGGAATCGCTGAAGATCCTATTGGCCAATCCAGTTATGCCGGCGAGAACCCAATGAAGGCTGCCAACTCTCTCATACTCCCGCCGTTCAGCGCGCTCTACAGTTTGGCGACGCGGTTGCGGCTCGCAGCTTATCGCCGGCATTTGCTTTCCGTTTCCAAACTTGACGCAGTTGTGATCAGCGTCGGCAACATCACCACCGGCGGAACTGGAAAAACACCCCTGGTCGAATGGATCTCTCGGGTGCTTGCGAATGAAGGCAAACGAGTTTGCGTGCTGACTCGCGGTTATCGACGACAAAATCCGAACGCACAGGTTGTCGTCAGTAACGGTCACAAGATTCTCGCCGAGGTCGCAGCCGCGGGAGACGAGCCGTTGCTGCTGGCCCGAAACTTGTTGGGATTCGCGGCCGTAGTATGTAATTCAAATCGAAGTGAGGCGGGCCGCTGGGCAATCAATAATTTGCAAGCGGAAGTCTTTGTTTTGGACGATGGTTTTCAGCATTTGCAGCTTGCTCGCGATCTGAACATCGTAACTGTGGATGCAACAAATCCCTGGGGCGGCGGCATGCTTCCCGTCGGTCAGCTGCGCGAACCGCTCAGCAGTCTGGCGCGCGCCGACTGCTTCGTGCTAACCAGGACAGACGAAGAGCCCGACCAGCCAGCGATCATTGCTGAATTACAGAAAAAAGTTGACTCAAAGCCGATCTTTCGTTCGCGCATGTTGACGACAGGATTGCGCCGGCTGGGAGGCGAGACGCTCGATCAAGTTTCCTCAATTCAAAAGCCGGTCGCTGCATTTTGCGGCGTCGGCAATCCGGAATCTTTCTTCAATCATTTGCGACGCGAGGGGTTTGAATTAACGGTCGCGCGGGCTTTCCCGGATCATTACAACTATCAACAAATTGATGTGGATCGAATAGTGGCCGAGGCTAATGGAAAAGGCGCTGCCGGCATTCTGACCACCGCGAAGGACGCAGTAAAACTCTCGTCACTTCACTTTGCAGTTCCCTGCTACGTGCTGGAAATCAGAATCTCAATCGAAGACGAAGCTCAACTGATACAGATTATTCGAAATCAATTGAATGAGCTCTTCGCAACCCAGTCTAGTTAGGCGGATTTATTTCTGGCGTGGCCGGCGGTGAACTACTCGGCGGCGGCAGCGTTGGTTTCGGCGTCGGCAACTTGGGCGAGGGCGGCGGCAGCGCTTCATCTACCGATTGCGTCGGCGACGGCAAGGGAGGGTTCTTGCGAGTGTTGGAGTTGTCGTTAGCGTTGTCGTTGATGTTTGGTTCAACTCCGGTTTGATCACTTGGACTTGCAACAGGTGAGGGAGACGCAAGTTTGTTGGCGTTCAGATTGGTCACGCCACCGGCGGGTATTCCCGATTCCGCCTGACCGGTCGGCGGCTGAGCCGGTTCAACTGGCTGACCATTGGGGTCCGCAGTCAATGTCGAATTAGGTTGCGCTTCGGTTGTTGGTGTCGGCGAACGGCGCGTGAAAGCGTAGATCGCCGCGAAGATAACCAGCAGCCCGATCAGCGACGGGATCAAAATCTTCCAGGGGTTGAAACTGGCTGCCGGCGCAGGCTGATACGGCAACGGCGCATTCGGCATTGGCGGCCTCGGCATTTGCGTCGTAATCCGCTTGCGTACTACGGTTTCTTCGTCTTTGTCATCGTCTACGAGCCCACCTGAACCGGCCGGTATGACTAATGGTTTGCTGTTTGGCCGTACCGCAACGCGCTCCATGCCGGCCGCAACCGTTAGGTCATCAATCAATGCAGCGGCTGAGTCATAACGGTCGTGCGGCACCTTTTCCAATGCGCGCGCGACAACCTGCGCAACTGCCGGCGGCAAATCGCTTCGTTCATTATTAATCGATGGCGCGGGTTGTTGCATTTGCTTGAGCATGATCTCAGTCGGCGAGCCGCCGGTGAACGGCACGTGGCCCACCAGCATTTCGTAAATGATCACGCCAAGCGAATAAATGTCTGAACGCGCATCAATGTCCGGCGCCTGCGAGCATTGCTCGGGCGACATGTACTGTGGCGTTCCGATAACCAAATCTGGAGCAGTCAGACCTGGGTCGTATTCGCCTTCTCGTTCCTTAATCTTTGCGATTCCGAAATCCAGCACTTGCGCGTAGTCGGCATTCATCGTGTTAAGCAACATGATGTTGTCGCTCTTGAGATCACGATGCACCACACCTTCGGCGTGGGCTGCATCCAGCGCGCCTCCGACCTGCTTGATAATTTCTACGACGCGCGTGAGCGGCATAGGGCCTTGCTCGCGAATGATGTCCTTGAGGGTTTGTCCATCAATGAATTCCATCACCAGAAATACAATACCGTTTTCGTCTTCACCGAAATCAGTGACGCTTAAAGCGTGCGGGTGAGAAATTCTGGAGGCGGCGCGTGCTTCGCGAGAGAAACGCGCCACAATTTTTTCGTCAGCAGCCAGCGAAGGACGCAGTACCTTAACGGCAACTGTCTTGTCCATCAGCACGTGGGTCCCTTTGTAAACGGTTCCCATGCCGCCTTCGCTCAGTCGTTCGTCGATACGGTATTTCCCGGCGAGTGTTTGCCCGAGTAAAGAATCATCTGTTTTCTCGAGCGCAACACCATCCGACGGACACAAGGTGGTTGTGTCAGGATATTCCGCGCCACACTTCGGACAAGCTTTCATCGAACGTTAATACCCTCGGGAACCTAAAGTTGGGCAGGCATTGATGCCTTCATTAATTTCCTGGTGGGGTAGTCAGGAATTTCTGTCCTACTCTACTTGAGACTACTTTTGTTTGGGAGAATGTGAAGAGCCTATCACAGAGTTTTGGATGGCAGCAAAGATGCGAAAAGAAATGCGGGGCGCAGCCGTCGTCAGCTACACCCCGCAGCAACTGGATGAACAATCGCACCGCGATAACGGCAAGCGTTGTCCGGCTTAGTTAATCTTTGCGAAGACGACGAGCAAGGCAAACAGCACCAGCGACTCGATGAGCGCCAATCCCAAAATCATCATCACCTGGATTTTTGGCGCCGCTCCTGGATTACGTGCCGCGCCTTCGCAAGCCGCCGCACCAATCCGTGATTGACCAAGCGCTCCCCCGACCACCGCGATCGCAAAGCCAACACCAGCCGCAATCGCCTTCAGTCCAGCGTTGTTATCAACCGGATGATCTGCTCCGCCCGCTTGGGCGAAAGCTGTCATTGCGGTCATCAACACGGTGACTACCGCGAATAGAACTAAGTTAAGTCTTCTCATTTCAGTCTTCTCCTTGAAGAGAGGCACTAGCCTCGGAAATAGACGCTAAGCCAACCCGATAAATAAGCAGCCACCGGCGTTATGATTTCGCCTGCATCCGGTATCCACCGCCCCTCTTACAACGGCGCTCCTG
>JBDTTW010000071.1:0-6399 GCA_039930405.1 bacterium | reverse complement strand
GTAACCAGAATCAGGGTGACGATGAAGGGCCAAATGTAGGGCAGCGAGGAAAGCGTGATCCAAAAGACCGTGCCAGACAGCAGCGCGACCGCCTCGGAATTCCTGCCCAGCCTAAGAAACTTTCGCTGCAGCCAACGGCCGGTGGCGGCGTAAATCATGACGCGTCCGAAAAGAGCCGCAATCAATATCAACAACAGCGCCATCAGTCCAACCAGAGCGCTGACTGGGGCCGGCAGGTAGCGCAGTGCCGATGGCACGCCCACCCCGATTACCAGCACGCCAATGAATCCGATCAGCGCCACTCGCAGACTGGTAAGTTGCAGTCGCGCGATGCCGCGACTGATGGTGCCCGGCATGGCCGCGGTCAGGGCGAGCGACACGATGAACCAGAACAGCACCGCCAGCAGGCGAAAACCGACATACGCGGCCGACCACTTGGGCGCCAGCAGGTCTTTCGGATTGCGCATGATGTTTCGCAGTTCCTGCTCGTAACCGGCGTACATGACAGTCATCGCTTGCGGATTACGATTGGGGATGGGATCGACGTGTTGATAAGCGCCGCCGACTACCATTACGTCGCCGCCGATGCGCCCTCCTTCGAGGAGGATCACTGAGCCGCCGATAGCCGCCACATCTTGTTCCACTACGCCGCGCACAATTACATCGCCGCCCAACGCAATCGCTCCCTTTTTTACCGTACCGTTTATTTGCAATGAATGTCCGACTGCATAAACGTCCGTGTCCGATTCTCCTTCAAAAACGTAGGGCGAGTCAGTCGGCTGGGGCAGTGGCGGAGCTTGCGCTCGCGCAGCGTGTTGCATGCAGACAAGGGCGACCAGGAACAAACACGAATGCAAAAACATTCTGAGCATAGACAGATCAAAGCCGCGCCAAACAAACGAGGCATTACCCATTGATGACTTGGATAGGTGCATGCGAACCGCGTTTAGTCGAACACGCGAGTTCGGTGGTAGCGTGATATCAAAAGCGTGAGGAGACCAATAGCAAACGCGAACAGGAGGAGAGCTGCTAAATCCGACAGGCCGCCGTCGCCGACAAGGCTGCGCCGGAAGGCGCGGGCGAGCACTGAAAACCCGGCCATGGCATCATAAATAGTATTGCCGAACAGATTGAGTGTTCCGAATATAGCTTTAAAGAATGATCGGACACTGGCAAGAACCGCGCGGCTCGAGGCGACTCCCAACAAAGCAAAGGCAACCAACCCAAGCACGATGCAGTAGCGCAAGGCTTTACGATGTTCCGCTCGATCGCGCACACCGCGCATATCGTTCTCGGCATGCACGGCCACTACTTTTGCAAAGTCCGGCGGCACTTCCAAATCGAAACGCCCGGCGAGCGCAGTGTCGAGTTCGCGCATGAACGTCCGCTGGGCACGCAGTTCCTCGGCACAGGACTGACACTCGCGCACATGCTGCTCAAACGCCGAGCGACGCGCTGGTTCCAGTTCGTCATCCACGAACGCAGCAATCTCGTCGCTCTCGCAAATATTATTTTTGCTGGTCATCAAAGGAAACTAAACTCCGGTAATGCCGCGCAGCAAAAACTGCTGACGCATCATCTCGCGCGCGCGAAACAGCCGGTTCTTGACGGTGCCCAGCGGCAACCCCGTCACTTCGACGATCTCCTCGTAAGTAAGATCCTGCGAATGACGCAGGACGATTAGCTCGCGATAAGCCGTCGGCAACAACCGAACCACTGTTTCAATTTCTATCCGGCGCTCTTCACGTTCACTTTGTTGCTCTGGACTGAGCCCCTTACTTTCAATTGCCAGTTGCTGCGGCTCGCTTTCCGTACCGCCGTTGATCGAGCGTTCGCGCCCAGCACCGCGGCGCAGGTGATCGATAGCAGCGTTGTGGGCAATCTTGTAAATCCAGGTGGAAAACTTAAACTCTGGCCGGTAACGCGAAAGCGAAGCGTAAATCTTGATAAAGATTTCCTGGGTCAAGTCGAGCGCAATATCATAATCGCCGACCATGCGGTAAACATAAGCCGAGATTGGTCGCTGATAACGCCGGACCAGTTCCTCGAAACCGCCTTCCAGACCTTGCGCGGCGGTTGCGACCAGTTCGCGGTCAGCGGCGCCGCTGAAACTAAGTAGCTTGGGTGATGCTGACATACTCATTATGCGGAGGTATTACGTCCGCGAAATCACAGATGTTTCAAACTCGCCCCGCTGTGGTTGCCCTATTGCCAGGACAACGTTGCCAGGCCCGCAGGCGCAGCAATGGAGTCAAAGCTGAGCTGGCGGGTCGAAAGTTGTAACCCCAGGTCCTCGGCTTCCAGCGGACGCAGGTCGACGCCGAGCGTGTCGCGAACAATGGTGGTAATCCGTCCCTTGCTGATGGCCTCGCCAACAACCAACAGCCTGCTGAGCAGACTTGCTCCAAGTTCGCCCTCGCCGGATCGCTTATCCCGATAAAAGAGAAGCAAGCGATACAACTCGTCTTCACATTCATCGGGCTCGCAGATGACGGTGCGGATGATGAGTGGTTGCTTGCCGCGAAAAACTACCGCAGTGAAACCCGTGGCGGAAGAACTGAGCAACAGCGCGTCGTCTCTTGAGCCGTTCAAAGTAAGCCACTGCCCTTCTGCCACGTGCCGCGGCAAGACCAGACCAGCGCGCCAACCCAGCATATGCAATACGTTCTCGTACTCAGCGAGCACTGTCGTGCGTGTGCCCACCAGCAAATAACGAGGACGTCCCTGAGCGTCCGGCGGCAAGCGCTCGCGAGATAGCGATAACTCGTCAAGCGGTGCGCCAAAACCGCGCTCGGCTTTCCAGGTGACCACTTCCTCGAGCTCGGCAGGTGAACCGGGATTTGACTCTAACGTCATGATCAGGCTGCGACTGGAGGCGTCGGGTAAACTTGCCGACCAGCGCTTGCGTTGCAACAGACCGGCGCTGGCGGCAAGGTCATTGAGCGCCGCGGCCAGCCCGGCGGGATCGGAAATGTTTGGTTCATCAAAGCTGGGATAAATCAAGGACTCGGGCAACGCGACGGTGGCGGCGCGCTTGAGACTGCTCGCACTCTTGCCGCGCTCGAGTTGGACCATGGTCAGCAGGCCCTTTTCAAACCCGATCGCATTCGCGGGATACCAGGGATGAATTAGTTTTGAAAGCGGATTAGCCATTGAGAACATTTGCGATTGCCGATTGTCGATTGCCGATTATTTTTGTCGTCTAGGATTCACGTTGTTACAAATACCAATTGGCAATTGGCAATCGGAAATCGGAAATCGGCAATGACGTCACCATTCATTGTACGGCGTGCCTTCCGACGAAACGTCCGTCGAGGAGCTGTGCACGTCCGTTACGCCCTGCTCGCCGGCGTTGGAGTTAGGATCTTCGCCTGTCGTAGTCGTCCAATCCGCTTGTCCGGTAATCGGATCTTTCGGTAACTCGCGCATGTAACCCGCGCTGGCTAACTCCTCCAGCGATTGCGGCAGCTTCTGCTTGTCGGCCGCGTATTCATCGATCAGCTTGCGCAAATTGTGTAGATCGTCGCGCAGCACAGCTTCGCGCGTCGAAAGGATGGTCTTTTGATATTGCGGCAAAGCGATGGCGGCCAGAATGATGATGACGGTAATCACAATCATCAACTCGAGCAGCGTGAAGCCTCTCGAATGCGGTTTGCGGATTGCGGAATGCGGAATGGGCGGACATGAATTGGAATTCGCAATCCGCATTCCGCAATCCGCAATTGACTTACCAGTCACTGTATTTCTCTCCATTCATCGCCGGGTCTTTCGACTTTGAGCGCACATCGAAAACATTTTCGCCGCCCCACGAAGCTGAATCCGGGCTGTCATAGCATGACCGCAAGTCCCATTCAGCTTTGCCCGTAATCGGATCGATGGGAATGCTGCGCAGGTAAACTTTTTTCTTGGTCGACATTTGTGGCACCCCGCCCGCGAGCGGCCGGGGCACAACGTTCACCCCGCTCACCAGAATTTCCAAATCGGGGGGATAGTGGTCCGGATTGTCTACTCCAAAAATGGTGCAATCAGAAATCTGCACCGTGCTGCGCGGATCAACCAGGCCGGCAGTCGGCGTCGGGCAGGTTGAACCAACGGTATCACGATGAAACTCGTCAATGGCGGTTCGCACCTGGCGCAATGCATCCCTTAACTGCTGTTCCTTTTGACGCTTCACTGAAAGCTTGACCAGCGGGATGATGCCCATGGTCATTATCGTCAGCACGGTAATCGTGATAACGAGTTCGATTAAGGTGAAACCGCCCTGTCGTTTTTTGAGCATCACGGTTGAGACCTACATGACTACGCGGCGACCGGAAAGCGGTACTGCCTTCGTCTCGTCGCCGCGTATGGAATTGCTCAGACCTTGCACTGCGGGCTCTAACTTATTTGACGGTTGCGTGAATCGGCGCCAAATCAAGCGCCACATTGCCGGCGTCCGTCGCCATCAAGTGGGTGGCATTCGCATCGAAAACCAAGCCCGCATCTCCGGCGGACAACGCTTCGACATCGAGGAACAGCCACAGCCCCGAGTTCCCCAGCGACAAGGCGCTGCGGAGATTTGAAAGCGAAATGAGGCACATGCCGGTCGCGTCTACAGACTGCGTCATGCCTGGCGCGCCTTCCTTGTTACCATTGTCGGCAGTCAACGCAGTCCCCGCCGCCAGGCCCTTTATCCTGATCACTTTCGGATTGAACTTCAAAGCCAGGACCGCCATCGCCAGCGAAGCGTCAGAAGTGAGCTCGAGCGCAAAACGTCGCGTCTCTCCCACCTTCATCACCACATCAGACGGCGCCAATATCAACTGCGCTGATTTGGTGCTTGGGCCGACTGGCGTTACTGCCGTTTCAATCTGCCTGGGCATGCTGGCCAGTACTGCGCCAGCATTCGTATTCAGATTCGTATTCACCGCCGCAACCTGCGTCGCTTCCGAAGCGCTTACCAATGACTTTGGAGCAGGCACAAACGCCGGCAGTTCTTCCGGTGCCGTTGTTTTTGCTACCTGAGAATTATTAGCCGGCGCCGGTTGCGTCGCGACGACATCCTTCGGCGTGTTGTTTATAGCCGCCGCCTTGGTGTTGCCGGTCGTTGCCGGCGGCGCAGTAGTCGTCGTGTTAGCAACCGCCGTTGCCGCTCCGTTATTAGTAACCTGCGCGGTCGTGGCCGGCTCGAATGAAGCACTCGGGCGGGCCGTTGCGTTTCGCTGTTGCTGGCGCGCGGCTGCAATCTGTTCTTCGTGATCAGCTTCGCGCAACATGGCCTCAAGCGATCCGGTTGTCGGCGACTGAAGTGTGCCACTGGGACGCATCTCTTCATCACGCGGCGTCACGGCGGGCGCGCGCAACACCCGCGGCGTGACCGCAATCACGATGTCTATGCGACGGTTCTCACGCGTCGGCGAGGTAAAAAGACGGCCCAGTACCGGAATTAAACCTAACAACGGCAACCCGGCGCGCCCATTGCTCTGCGTATCCTGAGCGACGCTTGCCAGCATCATGGTGCGATTATTTTGCACGCGCGCGGTCCCGGTAATAGTTCGTTCCGTGAATGTTGGTGTCAGGCCGCTTGCCCCCAGTACATCCTTGGACTCAATCGACATCTTCACCTGAACGTCCTGATTGGGAAAAACCTGAGGCGTAAACTTTAGCGTCAAACCAGTCGGCTCATAGTTGATTACCGGAAAGCCGCCGCTGGGGAAGCCATTGTTGGTATTCGAAGTTCCGGTTTGAATTCCGAAAGGATAAGCCTGCGCCGTTTGCACCGGAACGCGTTGGCCAATGCGGGCGGTCGATTCCTCGCCGTTGAAAGCGTGCACTTGGGTGGACGCGATCAGCCTCGTAGTTCCCTTGCTTTGGAACGCAGTAAACGTTGAGGGCGGAATCAGCAGCGCCGCCGCAGCGGCAGTGGGCGCACCGCCAATGATACCGGCCAGATTTACGCCGGCACTGTTTCCGTTACGGGCGGCGTTGTTACTCAGCCAGGCCAGACCGGGTGAACCTAGAAGCGAAGGCTTGCTGTCTGCCGACGCCGAACCCAGTTGATTGCCAAATTGCAGCAGATCGCTGTTCGAGACCTCATAGATGTTCACATCCATCACGACTTCAGCGCGATCCTTGTCGATGCTTTGGATCAGCTCGCCGATCAGGCGGACGTTTTCAGCCGTATCGCGAACAGTCAAGCTGTTAGTTGCCGGATCTGAAACAACGATCGTTTGGGGCCGGCCGACCGACGGCGGGATGGCCTGTTGGACCAAACCTTTTACTTTTTCCGGATCGCTGTTGGCCAGATAAAAGGTGCGCAATACGAGTTGTTGATACTGAGGCCGCCGCGTCTGATCAGCCACCACGATTGTGCGCCGGCTCAACTTCTGAAAAAACAATCCTTCCTGAAGAAAGACGTAA
>JBDTTW010000070.1:0-6789 GCA_039930405.1 bacterium | reverse complement strand
GTCGCGCGAACGCTGTTGGGATATGCCACACCATCCGCGCCGGTCATTACAATTCCATCCGTGCCGGTCATGACTATCCCATTCGCATTGCTGTTCAGAACTCCATCAGCGCCAGTCATGACGATGCCATCAGCGCCGGTCATGACGATACCGTCGGCGCCGGTCATGACGATGCCGTTAGACGAGGTGATGCTGATGCCGGCCATGGTTGGGGACACAAACACCAACACGACCAGCGTCATGGCAATCGACTGCTTTGTCTTTTTGAAAAAAGGATTAGATCCAGTCGTCATGCTAGCTAACTCTTACCTCAGTCGGGTTTATCGGCAAAGTCCTGCTAACTATCTGGCGAGGTGCTTTCACAAATTACGAGTGAAGACCGAAAGCAGTACTAGCTCGGCTCGTATTCCTGCGCGCCGCCTGCCTTTTGTCCATCTCCGTCACGGTCTTTTTCATTGAAAGCCCAAACATCTTAGGGGATTCGCGCCTGAGAATGTGTTGCGTAATCCTTGCGATTTCCCTCTGAAATGGTCTGTCTTAAGCCAAAATAGCTAACCAATAAGCTGTTGATAGAGTTTTCTGGTTTCCGCACTCGGTTCGACGCCCAGATCGCTCTCCAGAATTCGTTTCAGGCCTTCGTAGTGCTCTTTTATCGCGCCCCGGTTTCCCAGGGCCGCGTGCGTGCGCAGAATCAGGCAGTGAATGTCTTCCCGAAACTGGTCTTCCCGCACGATAAGTTGGGCTAACTGCATCGCTTTTTGCCAATCCTCGGCGGTCTCGGCGACGGCTGCCAGCGATTCCAGCAGGCGCAGGTACTGCTCGCGGTAATAAGTGCGTTGTTCTTCGACCCAGGGATCGTAGCTGCCCTGCATGAACTCGCCGCGGTAAAGCCCCAGTGCCTGCTCGTATGCGCGCACGTATTCGTCAACGTTCCGAGCGCGGCGGGCGTTCTCACCTTCGCTCAGCAAACGATCAAACTCTTCGGTGTCAATACGGTAAGAAAATTCCGGATTGAGTTGGTAATCGCCGTCGCGATACAACAAAAAGTTTTGCTTCAAAGGCTGGTTGCTGTTTAGTGCTTTCCGAATGTGGGAAACCGTCGGATGAAAATTCTTTTCCACCACGGCCATGTCGGTTTCGCCCCAGAACGTATCGATGATCGTGTCTTTCGAGGCCCGGTGATGCCGGCGCGAGACGATGTAGCACAGAATGTCGCGGGAGCGCCGCGTCGTCCAGGCGTCCGCCGCCAGCGGTCGCGAGGGGTCGCGCAAGATGGTAACCGGACCCAGCATGTTGACCGTGAGATCGGTTACCGGTTGGGTGGCGAGAGCAATCTCAGAAACTTGCGCGGGAACGAGCGCCGGCGTTGGGCTGGCTGAGACTTGTTCGCGTAAATCAAGTGGCAGTAACTCTAATACGTCCTCGTCGGCAAAGATTTCCGGGTACTTCGCAATCTTCTTCTCCAACCAGTATTCGTAGTCATATCTAACTGTCAGATCGACGACGCGCCGCAGCCGGTCGAGCACGCCGCGCTCATTCTGCAGATGAAAATCGCAAAGCGCGATAGCCATGCTGGCCTGGGCTTCATAATAATAAAGTCCATGCAGATGGAAATATTCGAGCGCCTTTGCGAGATCTTCACGAGCCTGTTGGTATTCACCCCGGGCAGCCATGATGCGACCGCGAGTAAGTGAGGCCGTAAAAAAAGCCAGCTCGCCTTTTTCCTGAGGGCGCGCGCTGATGAGGTGATCAATCTGCGCCTGCGCCGAAGATAGATCGCCAATCTGCAAACCCAGCAGCGCCCGCTCTTCCAATAACTCGGTGCGGGTTATGCCGATGCCGGCTTCGTCATAAGTGCGGGCCGCGCGTTCGTAATACTCGATAGCTCGTTCGATTTCGCGGCGCTCGCGATAAAGATTGCCGTACGTTTCAAATGTTTCTGCTCGCGTTCCGGCAAGACTGAAGAGTTGGCAACATTCAAGCGCATGGTCAAGGTGCTTTTCGCAGGCGTTGAAATCGCCGCGATACAGGTAACAGCGCGCCATGTTCAAATGCGCCACCGCTTCCTGCGGCATCGGCGGCCCCTGGCGGTGCTCTTTTCGCAGCATGCGGCTAAACCAGCGCAACGCTTCGCCAAAGTCGCCGCGCATTCCCGCCGGCGTCCCCAGATTGTGGGCGATCAGGCGAATGTAGTACTCGTCATTACGCTCTTCGGCGGACTGTAACGCGGCGCGAAATTCGCGCTCTGCAGCCGTCCATTCACCCAGCGCCACCAGGCACAAGCCGCGCGTGTTACCGCACTTGGTGCGGACCGCGGAATTCGCCTCGCTTAATAGGATCGCGCTATCGAGATAACTAAATGCCAACTCGTAATCACCATCGCGCCGGGCGAGGGTCGCCAGGGCGTGTAACGCATCTGCCTCACCTTCGTTGTCAGCACGTTCGTGCAACAGAGCTACCGCGCGTCGCAGCAATGAATGGGCAAACTCGTATTCGCCTTGCAGTCGGGCTATTTCGGCGCGGTGGGCCAGCGTCCGCGGATGAGCTTCCAAAGCCGCCGGGGGCAGTGAATCCGCCAGTGACGACAGTGAGTTGAGCGCTCCGGAAGAGATCCACTCGACGCCTCGTTCGGCTATCAGCACTGCAGCGTTGTCAAAGTCTTCGGCCGCCAGCAGGTGCCTGACCGTCGGTTCCCAGGCGTCTCGTTCAATGAAATAGGCGGCGCAGCGCTGGTGCTCGGCGGAAACGCCCGCTCGCCCTATTTCGCCGCGCAATCGCCGGCGCAGGAAATTCTGGAAGAGCGGATGCAGGCGATACTCTTCGCCGCGCCGGTCGCTGGCGACGGTTATGAACACATTGCGGCGCACCAAATTCGGCAGGACGCGCGAACAGTTCAGACCGGGATAAAGCGCCCCACAAATATCCAATTCAATGCGGTCGAGCAGGGAAACCTTCAGCAGCAGGTTTTGCACCTCGGCGCTCTCATCGGAAAAGACTTCCTCGGCAAAGTAGTCAAAAATATCCCGCTCGGATTGCCGCAAGACTTCAACGAGATCAGGAACGTCAGCCTGTCCTTCGCGACTGCTGATTGCCGTGCGGTGAGCTACTTGTCTGACAAGTTGCAACGCGGTAATCCAGCCATGTGTGCGTTCGCGATACTCGGTCAGTTGCTGCGGGGTTAGTTCGAGATCAAAAACCTGCCGGAACAACTCACGTGTCTCTTCATCGGTGAAAAGAAGATCACCCCGGTCGATGGTGGCGAGCGGAGAGTGCGTGCGCAGCCGGCCCAGCGCCAGAGGGGGCACCTCGCGAGAAACAATAACGACGTGCAACACATCGGGAAGGTAAGCGAGTAAGCGGTCCATCACGACGTGCACAGCCGTCGTCGGCCCCAAATGATGGTAATCATCCAGGACCAGGATCAACTGTTGCTCAACATGCTCGAGAACTTCGTTTAAAAAAACATCAACCGCTCTTTCGGGATGTTGCGCCGATTCGCCGGTTGTTTCCTGAAGGTATGAAAATAGTGCCTTGCCGAAAGCGGGCACCAGTTTCTGAATGCCAAACGCAAGGTAACCAAGGAAAACAGCAGGGTCGGCATCAGTGTGGTCCAACTGATACCAAACAAACTGACGTTCATGAATGCGCAGGAAATCGGCGACCAGCGTCGTTTTTCCCGAACCGGCGTTGGCCGTAACCAGCGTCAGGGGATAACCCAGATTTGCGAGTAAGCGATCAGTGAGTCTCGGGCGCGATAATAACTGTGGCGCCGGGCGCGGTGGCAACAGCTTCGTGCGCAGAAAAAAACCGGGAGGCGAAGACTGCAGGCCGCTTTTGTTGGTGGACGAAAGTCTGTCCGAAGAGCTTTCCGATTGCTTCCTGGGCGCCATTAGCTGCTGTCTCTGGCTGCTGCTGGGATAGGGCGGCAGAGTAGCATGGCCAAATACGATCAAGCCACCGCCGATCGTGGTGGTTTGGTTGGTGGCAGAAGCGTCCTGGGGGTTCATCGGTCAACCTTGGCGCGGTGGGCGTATCAAGCGAACTGTTCAGAACGAGACGCAGCACCGACTTCTTTAGACTTATCGTTCGTAGTTACTTCAGACTTACGCAGAAACATCGCAAACTCGTTGAGGGTAGCAGCACGCCCATGCGAGTGGTCCAGTGCGATGCAGGCCTGCTCACTCGACAGTCCGTAACTTTCAAACAAGGTAATCGCTTCCGGCCGAGTGAAAGCGAGCGCTTCCTCTTCAATCACCACCAGCGACTGTTTTGAACGCAAACGCCACAATGGCGCCGGCGGCAGGCTGCGACTGGTGATTAGCATGTGAACGTCCGCCGGCAGCAATGGCAATAGACGTGTGAAAAACGGCACCAGCCATTCGGAATCGCTCACCAGATGCAGATCTTCTATTACGATCAAAAGGGAGTTCTGCTTGTCGCTATCTCCCAATTCAAAAATGAAGGCTTCCGCGAGGGCGTCAGCGTGCTCGAACTCGCCGGATTCAACCAGAGGAGTCAGAAGTTTTGCGCCAAAGCCCGGACGTTGGTCGCGGACGCTGCCGATCAGATAATCAAAAAAGGTGCGCGGATCGCTATCCGGAGCGTCGACTTTGTACCAGGCGACTCGGCGTCCACAGCGGTCGGCAAAGTCGATGGCCAACATGCTTTTGCCCGTTCCCGCGCGACCACTGATGATTGTCGAGGCGCCGGCTCTCAGGCTTTCTTCCATCGAGTCGAGCAGGCGCGGACGTGAAACTCGCGGTCGCCTCGTTGGCTTCGCAATTTTGTCTGTGATGAGTTCAAACCTGCCGCTTGTCAGGTCGTGAGAGGAGTCGATTAAGAACATAAGATTTGGAGGAACATCCTTCCTTGTATGAGTAGACCGTCGTTACCAGGCCTCGAAACAGGTGCTGAAAACTGAGAAAATGACTCGTCCTCTGTCATTTAATGTTTTATTGCAATCCGCTTGAGAAATTCTTGAGGTTTTAAACACGGCTGCGCACTAGACAGGATTTACGGTGGGGTCGCTCATCCCCAACGGGTGACGCGTAGCCCTGCCGGCCCCGAAAGTCGCCAAAACCACGGGAAAAAGCCCAATTCACACCTTCTTAGCAAATGACAAACGCCGATAAATGTTGTTATACTGCGCAGGGCGGTTGGGCATAGTGCCGCTTTTGCGGCGTTGGCCACCTAATCTTTCCTATTTCGCTTCCTTTCAGCGCCTGAAATTCCGGGCAAACCCTCAGCATGACGCGACTGCCCGGAGCACCTCGCATGAAACTAAACTCAGACTGCACAACCAGGTGTCGAGTGTTGATCGTCGACGACGATCAAAAAGTCCGTGCCCTTCTTTATGATCTCCTCGAGGCGGACGGCTATGAAGTGATGTGCGCTGCGGATGGCGGCAGCGCGCGCAATTCTTTGACAACCTTTGAGCCTGAGGTGGTTATTAGCGACGTGATAATGCCGGTGCTCGACGGGATTGAGCTTTGCCGCTACATCAAAAACGATCCCAAAACATCCAGCACTCCAGTTCTGTTGATCAGTGGCCAGCGCAACGCGCCCGAAGACAGCCTTGAAGGATTGACCGCCGGAGCGGATGAATATCTGAACGTGCCGTTTCGCAATGAGGAGTTGCTGGTCAAAGTGGCCAGACTTGCTGAGCGACATCGCGCTCACCGGGCTTTGCGGGAAAGCGAGGACCGCTATCGCGAGCTTTTTGAGAACGCGAATGACCTCATCTACACGCACGACCTGTCGGGAAACTTTACTTCTCTGAACCGCAGCGGCGAAAAGCTCACCGGTTACAGTCGTGAAGAAGCCATGCGCATGAACATTGCGGACGTGGTTGCCCCGGACTACCTTGCAGTCGCGCGTCAGATGATGGGTCACAAGACTGATACTGACGGTTCGACAGTTTACGAACTCGAGATTGTTACGAAGACCAAGCGGCGGCTGCGGCTGGAACTCAGCACTCGATTGATTCAACGCGACGGTCAAGCGGTTGGCGTACAAGGAGTCGGCCGCGACTTGACGGAGCGCAAGCACTCGGAGGAAGCGCTGGCTCAACAGGCCCAGCGCGAGGCCATGACGCATCGCATCTCGCAGGCGATTCGTTGCTCGCTGGATAGTTCTGAAATTTTTCACACGGCTGTGAACGAGCTCGGTTCCCACCTCAAAGCTGACCGCTGTTCGCTCTTCATTAAAGATGAAAGGACCCAACGCGTCAGAAACGTGGCGGAATATCATTCCCCGGGCGTCGCGCCGGCCGCCACCGATTTTGAGCTAGAGGATGTGCGACAGCTAATCGAATCGCTCGATCAGAACGGCGTACTTTGTTTTGATGATGCGGCGCACGAAAACAGCATTGCGGATTTTTATTCCAGCATTCTGTCAAAGGCGCAAGTACGTTCGATTATGTACGTGGCAATCAGAGTAGGCGATCAAGTGAGCGCCGCTTTTGCTCTTTCCACCACGCGCGAGATGCGCCACTGGAGTGAGCCAGATATCGCGCTTGCCAAGGCGGTTGCGGATCAAACCGGCATCGCTATTCGCCAGGCCGAGCTTTATCAAACGGCTGAGGCTACCTCCAAGCGCGAAGTCCTGGTTAACCGCTTGACTATGACTATTCGCGCTTCCCTCAGTTTGCCCGAAGTTTTGAGCACCGCAGCCCGCGAATTGGGCGTGGCGCTTAGCGCCTCTCGCGTGCACATGCGGTTGTATGACCCAGGCGATTCCGATGGCGGCGACGAACAAGGGCCAGCGTCGCGCGTTCCCCGGGCGGAACCT